>JAENWE010000289.1 GCA_016650185.1 Vicinamibacteria bacterium
GGCGTGCACGAATGCCAGAGACGCGTCATGGCGGCGCGCCCAGGCGTCCGCCTCAACCACCGCTCGGTCACCACCGGCGCGGAGGTCGGTAGCGCACAGGATCAGGCGAGGGCTTTTCATGGACTCTCCTTTGATCTCTACGGAGAAGAGATGATAGCCTCATATTGATTTGGATACCAACTAATCGCCATAGTCGGGGTCGCGCGTCCAGCCATCGACGCTGGAGGAGAGTTTCTATGAACGGAAAGCCGTTTCGAAACGAACAAGCAACCTGCTCGTCCGGGCTGCCCCCAAAGGGCCGTCGGGCTCTCCGGCCGGAGACACCGGCCTTTTTGCGAGAACGGGGGGGGACCGATGTGACACGGCAATAGAGGTCGGCGATCATGAGACTCGATGAAGATGGCTTTCCCCTCGATCTGGTAGCGATCCAGGCGACGCGGCTTGCTTGCGGTATCGCGAGGACGTCGATATCCTCCGGCGCCAGCCCAGTCGCCTGCGCGAGGCCCGCCACGGCCTCCAAACGTGGCTGGAGGTGATATGACAAGAGTCCAAGAAGGGACGCTGGGATCGGATCTGGGCGCCGAGCTCGATTTCCTGAGACGGCTGTGGGCGGTCGATCACGCGCTTCAATTGCAGTCCATCAAGATGTCCCACCACTTGGGGATCACCGGTCCGCAGCGGCTCGTTCTGCGCCTGGTGGGCCGCTTTCCCGGCGTTCTCGCCGGTAATCTGGCGCGGCTTCTCTGCCTGCATCCAAGCACTGTGACCGGTATCGTGAACCGGCTGGAGAAGCGAGGCTTAATCCAGCGCCATACCGATGGCGTTGACCGACGGCGGCAGCGCCTGCTCGTCACCCCTCGGGGCGCGGAACTGCTGCTCGCTCCCGGAGGAACGGTGGAGAGCGCCACGCGGAGCGCCCTCTCCACGCTCTCGAGCGAGGAGATCGCGGCGACCCTCAAGGCGTTCGCCGCGCTTGAACTGCATCTGATGGGGCGAGCGAAGACTGCGTCCGACGACCTTGACGCCACCGGAGGCTCGAAACCCCTGAACCACGGACTGCACGCGTCCCGGGTACGAGAGAATCAGTGAGGCTCGCCCAGTTCCATGAGCGCGTCGTCAATGCGATGCCCCGCCGCCTCCGCCACCCCGGTTCCAATCTGCCCAGACCGGCGATGGAACCGGGGGTGATGGTCGCGCCTCCCAGCCACCGGGCCATGACCAGAAAGAGCACCACGCCGATGCCATCGTTGAAGACACTCTCGCCTTCGACCAGCATGGCGACCGGCCGAGGAACGCCCCGGGCGCGGAAGGTGGCGAGCACGCTCACGGGATCGGTGGGCGCCAACATGGCCGCCACCAACAGGGCCACCGGCCAGGAATATCCGCTGAACCGAGGCCGCATAGGGGCCGCCGCGCGACTTCTGCGAGACTCCAGGATGCATGCGCCGCTTTGTCCTCCTCGCGCTTCTCTCCGCCACCACTCTTCGAGCTCCGGCCGCGGCGCAAACGACGCCCGCGCTGACCGCGTCTCTCCGCATTGCCGCGGCCTCGGACCTTCGCTTCGCCCTCGACGAAGCCCTCGTCGGTTTCCGCTCGATGTATCCGAGCGTCCAGATCGAAGCGACCTACGGCTCATCGGGCAGCTTCTTCGCGCAGATCCGTGAGGGTGCGCCCTTCGATGTCTTCCTCTCGGGCGACGCCGATTACGCGGAGCGTCTCTCCAATGAGGGCCTGGGCGAACCGCCCTTCGCCTATGCCATCGGCCGTCTGGTCCTGGCGGTGCGGAAGGACTCGGGCTTCGATCCCAGGGGATTCGCGGAACTCCTCAAGGGCCCCGGGATCCGCCGACTCGCTATCGCCAATCCCGCTCATGCGCCCTATGGACGCGCGGCCGTCGCGACGCTGCGCTCCTGGAAGATCTACGATGCCGTCGCACCTCGACTGGTGTTCGGCGAGAGCGTTTCTCAGGCCGCCCAATACGTGGACGCAGGCGCGGCTCAAGCCGGACTGATAGCGCTCGCTCTGACCCGGGTGAAAGACTCGAAGCTCGTCTTCGCCGAGATTCCGGAAGGGATA
>JAENWE010000290.1 GCA_016650185.1 Vicinamibacteria bacterium
CGAACCGGGCCCGGGAAGCCGAGGAAATGGGTCAGGTAAAGGGCGGTCGTCTCCGGACCGATCTTGGACGCCACGTCCTCGAGGTCCACTTCACAGTGAGGGCCGATCCGGTAGAAACGAACCCGGGCGCCCGCATCGATCAGGGCCTCGATCTCGACACCGTGGTGGTAGGAGGGGACCAGGATCTCACCGCGGTCGAGACGGAGCGCCTTCACCGCATGCCAGATCGCATTGCGAGCGAAGTAGACATAACGCGCTGACGGATCCGAGAAGGGGTAGTGGCCCTTGATGGCCTCGTCACCGCCACCGAGGAGAGACTCGGGCCGGATGGTGGGGAAGGCAGGCACGAACATGCCGGGGGCCAAAGGGTCCGAGGGACGAAGGGCGCTCATGAGTTTCTCCAGGTTCTCTCCACCCTCGACAGGGCGCGCCGGGCCGAAGGAACCCACTCGAACTTGGCCTTTCGCAGCGCCCGCCCAAACCGGGTGTCACGGAAGATGAACAGCCAATGGCCGGGACGGGTGGTTGAACTCCACCGGTTCTTCCACTCAGCCTCGGCCCCCAGAAAATCGTAGCCCGACAGGCCGCGCGCGATGGCGTCCCGAATGGCTTCTTCGAGCATCACCAGGCCGGGACTGCAACCCTTCAAGGAATCGTCGTAGGCAAGCTTGGGCACGTAGTAGATCCCGTCATGGACGAGGCCGTAGTGAAAGGCGATCGCTTTGCCGTTCAGCCGAAGAAAGAACAAGGAGAGATAGCCGTGGCGCGCGGCCGCGATGGCGAAGTCGGTGTAGAAGGCCCTGGTGCGCGGGTCCTGGGCGATGGCGGTTCCTTCCCTCCCCTTCCAGCCACGCTGTTCGAGAGCAAAGCCTTCCTCGAGGCGCTGGAGCAGGGCGGGGCCGCCGGTGACCCGCTCCACGGTGAGGGTTCCGAGCCGCTCCAGCTGCCGCCTTCGTCGCCTCAGGTTGGCTCGAAAAAGCGGGCTCTTGGTGGCGAGGACCTCCGCGTAAGACGACGGAAGGGAGAGATAAGGGCTCCGCTCCGACTCCCAGGCACCCACCGGAAGCCCGGCCTCGATGGCCGCCTGGTGGATGGCCCACGCCTTTCCTCCCTCGGTCACGTCGATGATCCTCAACAGGTCCCATCCGGGTCTCGACAGAAGAAACGCGAGAAAGGCCCGGCCCGCGGACTTCGGATCCTCGGCGATCAGGTCGAAGCGACAGGAGTGAGTGTTGGCCGCACCCACCAGCAGTCGGGCCGGCACCCCGCACACCACGCCAATTTCCGCGAGCAGGGGAAGAGCGGCCACGAGCCGGCCGGCCCGATCCCGCCCGGTGAGGACGACGAGCCTGGCCCCGGACCCGAAGCTCGAGATCCACGCCGAGACGCACTCATGCCGCTGGAAGGGCCCCGAGCCGCTGGCCGCGGCAAGGGTGTTCCATTCCGGTTCGAGGGCCGCGAAGGCCGAGAGGGTCTGCCCCTCCTCCACCTTCATGTCCATGAAGGGGACCGCACCTTCATGTCCGAGTGCTTCGAAGCGCCCCGCCATCACGCGATCCATCGTCTAGCCCCGTTGACGGTCGCACCGACGGTCGCATCGAAGGATGCAGAGAGTACCTTCACCACTCTCTCCGCCGCGTGGCCGTCCCACAGAGCGGGCATGCGGACGCCTCCCTTGCCTGCGCCTTCCGCGAGTGCGAGGTCAAAGGCGCCGAGGATCGTCTCCCGACTCGTGCCCGCGATCCGATTCGTGCCTTGGGACACCGTGCAGGGACGCTCCGTGTTCTCGCGGAGCGTGATGCAGGGAACGCCCAGAGCGGTGGTTTCTTCCTGCACTCCGCCCGAGTCGGTGAGGACGAGGCGGGCCCCCGACTGGAGGGCCAGAAATTCCAGATACCCCACGGGCTCCATGAGCGTCCAGCGACCTTTCGGAAACGCCAACCCGGCCTCCTCCAACCGCTTGCGGGTCCGTGGATGCACGGGAAAGACCAGAGGAAGGCGTGCGGCCACGCTGTCGAGGGTCTCGATCAGCGTCTTCAGGGTCTGAGGATCATCGACGTTGCCGGGACGGTGGAGGGTGACAAGGCCGTACTCTCGCCCCAAAAGGCCAAGCTTTTCGAGCATCCCCGAACCGAGGGCCTCCCGGCGCGCGGCCAGCAGAGTGTCGATCATGACGTTGCCGACGAAGTGCATGCGCTCTTCCGGAACGCCTTCGCGGGCGAGGTTGATCAATCCCTGAGGCTCCGAGACGAACAGGAGATCCGAAAGGACGTCGGTGACTTTCCGATTGATCTCCTCCGGCATGTCGTCGTCGAAACTCCGGAGCCCGGCTTCCACGTGGATGATCACCGGACGAGAGCGCCGCCCCCCCGACCAGGCGAAAGGGTCCGCGAGCCTGAACTTCGCGGCGGCGAGAGCGCAGGCCACCGTGGAGTTGACATCGCCCACCACCAGCACTCCCTGAGGCTGCTCCGCCTCGAGAACGGCCTCGAACCGGCGCATGATCTCCGCGGTCTGCGCGGTCTGGGTGGCCGGGGGGACCGAGAGCTCCACGTCGGGAGCTCGGATGCCGAGCTGAGCGAAGAAAATGTCCGAGAGCCGGGCGTCGTAGTGCTGACCGGTATGAACGAGCAGAGTCTCGAACGAAGTGAGCCGTGAAAAGCTGCGCATCAAGGGAGCGATCTTGATGAAGTTCGGACGGGCGCCCACGACGCAAATGATCTTCACGCCGCTGCTCCGAGCCGGGAGTTCTTCACCCGGACGGCGATCTGCAGGCTTTGGTTGGTCTTGCTTTCCCAGGTCTCAAGACGCATGGCGTCGCTGCGCTCCCGCCTCCGCTCCCTCGTGTCCGAGCCGAGGGCAGACTCGCAGGCGAGGAGGAACGCGGCCGGGCCTTCGACCAGCTGGCACGCCCCTGGGTAGAACGCGGCCTCGGGAATGCCGGTGGCCACCACCGGGAGCCCGGCGCTTAGATATTCGCGAAGCTTGATGGGGTTGATGTTGCGGGTCAGCTCGTTCGACACGAACGGGCAGATCCCCACATCGAAGGCCTTCGCGTAACGCGGGAGTTCA
>JAENWE010000291.1 GCA_016650185.1 Vicinamibacteria bacterium
GCGGTCTCAACTGCAGTCTCAACTGCGACCTCAACGGCGACGCCATCTCCCGATCGGCAAGTGATCGCCGCGTACTTCGCTCAGATCGAACAGATCGATGACGTGGGTGCGGGCGATCCGCAGGCCTTTGCGACCTCCATACTCGAGTCCATGTCTTCGGGCGACTTCTCCGGTTTCGACAATCTGCTCGCCAAGGCCCGTGCCCAACGTCAACGACTCCAGTCGGTCGCAACACCGCGAGCCTGTGTGGAACACCATTCTCTGGCGCTCGCCCTTGCCGGCGATTCCGTCGCCTTGTTGGAGCGTGTCAGGACCGCTCTCGTGAAGGGAGATTCCACCGCCTTGCTGACCATGGCCGCCGAGGGACGAACCATGGAAGAGCAGGCGAATCGGCTCAAGTCGCTGGGCGAATCGATCAAGCGCTCGGCCGGCCTCTAGACAAGGCGGACTCTCGTTCGAGCAGGGTTCTCTTGCGTTCGACGCCCCACCGGTAGCCCGAAATGCCGCCGTCGTTGCGGACCACGCGATGACAAGGAATAGCCACTGCGAGGCGATTCGTGGCACACGCCTGCGCCACGGCGCGGGCGCTCCCCGGCGCCCCAAGCTTCCGGGCCACCTGGGAATAGCTGAGCGTGGACCCGATCGGAATCTGCTGAAGCGCCTTCCAGACCCGGCGCTGAAATACCGTGCCCTGGATGTCGAGCGGGAGGTCGAGGCCAAGCCGGGGCGCTTCCACAAAACCGACGACCTTCGCCACCCACGTCTTAAAACCGCGGTCATCGCCAACCAGACGAGCCTTCGGAAACCGGGACTGCAAATCCTCAACGAGGGCCTCCGGTTCGGCGGCGAACAGAATGGCGCAGACTCCCTTCTCGCTGGCCGCCACCAGCACCGAGCCCAGCGAACATTGCCCCACCGCGAACCGAATGGTGGCGCCGGGCGCGCCTTGTCTGAAAACACTCGGCGTCATTCCGAGCATCTGATCGGAGGTCGCGTAGAACCGCCCGTTCGAGTTGAAGCCTGCTTCATAAATCGCCTCGGTCACCGTGATGCTCCTCTTGAGTTGCTCGCGCACTCGATTCGTTCGATGAGCCAGGGCATAGGCTTTCGGCGTCAGTCCGGTGAGGGTCTTGAAGACGCGCTGAAAGTGGAAGCGACTCATGCCCACTGCCTTTGCCACATCGCCAAGATCTGGAGTGTCGTCCGACTCTCCGATCAGACGACAGGCCTTGGAGATCGCCTCGGCGCGGCGCGCGGCCAGCGGGAGCTCATTGGGGCGGCATCTCTTGCACGGCCGGAAGCCGGCGGCTTCGGCATCCTGGGGCGTGGCGTGAAAACGAACGTTCTCGCGCCTGGCCAGGCGAGCCGCGCAGGACGGACGGCAATACACCCCGGTCGTCCGTACCGAATAATAGAAGACATCGTCGGCGCGGTTGTCTCGGTGCGCCACCGCCGCCCACTTCTCCTCGTCGCGAGTGAATGGGGCCGGAACGATGCGGTCAGTCCGAGAATGTCGGCTCTGTTTCATTTCGATTTCCATGAGCGGACTCTAGGACCTCTGAGGTGCGTCCAACACTCCGTTTGTTGCCCTCGAAACCGGGAAATCGAAAGGGCCCGCGCTCATCGCGCTCTCCGCAGCGTGAGATTGATGCGCTGCCGGCCCATCACATTGTGATCTCCGTCTTTCAGGGGGGCCACGCCGTGGAAGAAGAGGCGGGAGGGTCCGCCCCAAACCGCCACGTCGCCGTGGAGGACTCGAATTCGGCGCGCTCGATCAACGCGATCTTCGCCCCCAAAAAGAAAGGTCGCGGGAAGACCGAGCGAGACCGAGACGATGGGCGCATCGAAGTCCTCCTCGTTCAGGTCCTGGTGCAGAGAGAGTCGCGCGCCGGGTTCGTAGCGATTGATGAGGCAGGCATCGGGCACGAATCCCGCATACCCGGCTTCTCTGGCCGCGCGCTCGGCAAGGTCGAGGAACACCGCCGGCATGGATGGCCACGGACACCCGGAGTCCGGGTCCATGGGTTCGTAGCGATAGCCGCGCCGATCCGTGACCCACCCGAACCGGCCGCAGTTGGTCATGGCCACCGACATCCGATAGCCCCCCGGTGTCGTCATGTGGCGAAACGGAGCCCTCGATCCGATGCGTTCAATCGCCGTCCGCAATCCGGCTTCCCCGTCGAGCGCGAAGGCGCGCAACAAGACGGCGCCATCGGCGAGGGCCTCCCGAACCTTTGGCCCCTCGTTCATTTCGAGGAAGAGATGGCCGGTTGCGCCTTGGGCATTCATATCGCGTCGTGAAAGATCACACCCAGAGCCTGCGCTTCGCACTTCGGATCTTGCTCTTGCATCCGAACGAACCACCGGCCGTCCCGCCTATCGTCAGCCTTTCCCGGTGACTGATTGCGCGGCGCCGGTCTGGAAGTACGTATCGGTGCCGTCCAGCCAGTCCTTACGGATCGGGCTGAAGATGTCCAGCTCCACGGTGTGTTCAACCGCCGTCGCTTCATGCTCCACCCAGGCTGGAATGACCAGGATCTCGCCCGCGCTCACCATGATTTTCTGGCCTTGAATCATGAAGCGGAGCGTGCCCTCCAAGACATAGGTGAGCTGCTCGCTCTCATGCGAGTGTTTCGGCACGTGGCTGCCCTTCTGAAGAGTGATCGCGCCCACCATCGCCTGCGCCCCGGTCACGACCTGGCGGGAAATAGTGGGCGTGAGGTTTTCCTTGGGCACCTCGGACCAGACAACCTTGCGAACGCCATTGTTGGACATGGACGGATCGTACCTGAACGCGGCTTGGACCCCGACGCCCGAACGCAGAGAATGTCCCTCGTGAGCCCCTTTCAGACGAACGCAGCGCCTCTCCCCATCCTGGTTTCGGGAAATCCCCTTCTGCGTCAAAGATCCACCGAGGCTACTTCTGTAGATGCGGTCATCCTCGCCCAGGCCTCGGGACTGATCGCGACCTTGCGCGACTTCCGCGACCGCAGCGGGTTCGGCCGTGCCATTTCCGCTCCCCAGATCGGCTGGCTCCAGCGGGTCGTGGCCATGAATCTGGGCGCTGGTCCTTTCGTCCTCGTCAATCCCGAGATCACCTGGCGGAGCGATGACACGTTCATGGTTTGGGACGATTGTCTGAGCGTCCCGGATGTGCTCGTTCACGTCCGCCGGCACCGTTCTGTCTCTTTGAGCTATCGCGATCATCGGTTCCGACCGCGCCAGTGGAATCGCCTGCCTCTCGACCTCTCCGAACTGATCCAGCATGAGATCGACCACCTCAATGGCGTGCTGATGACCGATCTGGCCGAGGGTGATAACGCGATCCAGCCCCTTTCACGCTGGGCCGAGCTCGTGGGCGCGGCCCGGCCGACGAGCCGACTCTCGCTCGACCACATCGCGGAAGCGGCGGCGGCGATCGACCCGGTCTTCACGAACTCCCCCCAGTACGAGTGCGAGTCGCTTTCGCGGGAACTGGGGGTGAGGCTCACCTTGAAGGTCGAGACTGCGAATCCGATCCGAAGTTTCAAAGGCAGAGGCGCCTCCTATTTCATTCGCAAGTGCCTGGACGAAGGCGCCGCGCCGAGAAGCGGCTTCGCTTGCGCCAGCGCCGGCAACTTCGCCCAAGCCCTCGCCTACGCGGGTCGGATCCATCGTCTCCCCCTCACCGTTTTCGCCGCGGAAAATGCCAACGTCCTGAAAGTGGAGCGGATGCGTTCGATGGGCGCGCAGGTGCGGCTCGGAGGCGCAGACTTCGACGCGGCGAAGTCCATCGGCCGCGAGTGGGCGCGCGCGGAGGGGATCCGGTTCGTCGAAGACGGTCGGGAGTCCTGGATTACGGAGGGAGCGGGCACCATCGGCCGCGAAATCCTCTCGCGCGACCCCGCCCTCGATGTGATCCTCGTGCCCCTCGGCAACGGCGCCCTTCTGAACGGCATCGCGCGCTGGGTGAAGGCCGCCGCCCCCGCCATCGAGGTCATCGGGGTGAGCGCCTCGGGCGCTCCGGCCATGGCGCTCTCCTGGCGCAACGGCCCGGGCGGCGCCGCCGTGGAGACGCCTCTTGCCGACACCATCGCCGACGGCGTGGCGGTGCGAGTTCCCGTTCCCGAGGCTTTGTCCGACATGCATGGCCTGGTGGACGATGTGATTCTGGTGGAGGACGAAGTCACGCGCCAGGCCATGGGTCTGGTTCTGAGTCACACGGGGGTGGTGGTCGAACCAGCAGGGGCGTTGGGTGTGGCCGCGATCATGGGGAACAAGGTGCGATTCGCGGATCGGCAGATCGCCACCATCCTCTCCGGAGGGAACAGCGAGTAGCCCAAGCGAAAATCGGCGGGCCGAAGCCCGCCCTTTGAAGCACGCCCGGGAACGGCCAGGCGGAGCAGGGCGGCTACTGACCGCCGGCCGCGCCCGGAGGGCGCGCTGCGGGCGTAGCCGGTGGGGCCGCCTTGCCCGCATCCAGGTCGTTCCAGTTCATGATTGCGTTGAACCCGAGCGAGAACGTGCCCTGGGTCTGCCAGCGCCAGAACGGCCGCATCGCGAACATCACCACGTGCCCCTTCCCGAGGGGCGCCTCCAGAACGGCCGCGCGATTCGCCAGATACTGACCATTGGCGATGGTGCCCGAGAGCAACATGTCGTTCGGATTTGTCGGGAACGTGAGGATCACACGAGGACGAGCCCCGGCGTCGAGATTGACGCCAAAGGCCCGGGCCATCTGACGGAAAGCCGTTGCCTGGTCGGCCTGGGGCGGCTCTGCGCCCTTCGCGGCAGCGGCGGGATCGAGCGGATTGATCTTCAGAGGCGCCGCCATGGGGGTCACGTTCTGACCCAGGCCGGCGTTTGAGCTGCCGCCGCCAAAGAAGCCGGAGAACTCCGCCGGAATGCCGCCACCGCCCGCGTTCAGTACCGGAGCCTGGTTGAAGTAGACGGGAAGATCGGAATCATCGTATCCGTAGGCGATGGGGCTCTTGCGGTCGGCCCACTTGCTGCGCAGGATCGAGCCGCGCACGAAGAGCTGTTCCGGGGTCTCGACCGTGACCCCCGACGTGATGCCGTATTCGGGGAAGATGGTGGCGGTGGAGCCCTCTGTGATTAAGACGCCCCCGGCCTCTACGAATTGCACGAGCTCCATCAGCCCCTCCATGCCCATGCCGCCGCGGATGTCGTCCGAGGTGTCGAGAGCCCCGAGGTTCGGCGTCATCTCGGACTTCTGGTAAGGCACGGCGTCGGGACCGGTTTTCGGAATGCCGTTGACCTGGCTCTGGGCCGACCCGCCGACGTGCGGAAAAATGATGACGTTGTATTTCGAACGCAGATCACCCTCCCGCAGCTTTTGATCCGCGAAGTACGTGTAGGGCACTCCATACGTATCGAGGGCGGCGCGCACCCACCCTTCGTCCTGGGTCCGCTGCCACGAGTGAACGTAGCCGATGCGCGGTGGGTCCAGATCGTGAGTCTTCACCGACGGGGCCGCATCCACCGCCCAGGCAGACAGGCCGAGATTCTTGAGAGACGGTTCCAGCTTCACCCGGTCAGCGTTCGCAACGATGAGGGCGCCGGCGCGGAACTTGCGACCCGAAAGCTCGAAGTCCTCTTCCGCCGCCGCCATCTTCACGTCCGCGTGCTTGAAACGGAAGGTGACGAGATTGTTGTCGGAAGTGGCCTCCACCACGAGGGTGGCGCCCGTGCCTTCGATCCCACCCATCGCTCTCACCTCGCCCAGGACCGGGGTCATCTTCTGATCTAGGACGGTCTTGTCGGCCACGGCGTGAAGCTTGATGTTGCGCATGTACTGGAAGGTCCAGCCGGTGTCGTCGTAGGGCCGGGGATTCTGGGGCGGATAGTTCTGGATCGAGAAGTACATATCGGCGAGGGTCCGGAACGGCTGATCTCCACGAACGACGTAGTCGCCTTTCGCCACCTCCACGCCGCCGGCCCTGAAGGCCGCGTCGGCACTGTGAATCTCGAGACCCTGACGCAGCATCTCGTTGACCGCGTCGGCGGTATCGGCCTTTCGGCGCTGGTTTGCGGGGATGACCCACGCATTGACCGGGCCGGTTTTCCCCTTCTCGATCGACCGCTTGTTCTTCAGCCAGTAATTCTCGAGATACATCTGGCGGTTCTTCGCGAAGTGGTTGAGCGAGAACAAGACGCCCGATTGCTGAATGTTCGTGTTGTTGCGCGGCCCCCACTTGATGGAGGGAAGCGGGGGGTTCGGACGGAACCACTCGCGGCTGGTGGTGGTCGCGGGCAGTCGGAGGTTCTCGACCACGTCCGGACCGTAACTCTGGACTTCGTAGAACCGGCCGATGGCATTGTGGCTGTGGGCGATGAAGAACATGTAGTTCGGCACCCAGCCGTCGTAGAACCCGTA
>JAENWE010000292.1 GCA_016650185.1 Vicinamibacteria bacterium
ACGGCAAGAGCCGAAAGGACCCACCAGAGAGCGGGGGCAGGGTGCCCAGTCATTTGTCGAGGGTGATCCTTGTTCTCACGTCAATGCCGAAGCCGCCGGGCTGCTCCCAGCTGACCACCAGGGAGAAGCGATTCGAGAGGGAGTATTCGGCGGTGGCCAGTTGGCTGTCGGCGCCGCCGAAGATATTGCGGGAGTAGATGAACTCGATGTTTGAGGTCACTCGTTTCCCCACGCGCAGACGCGAACCACCCGTCCGACTCAGGAGACCTTTGCCGGGGTCGATGGAAAGGCGCGACAGTCCAAACCCCTGGGCCACCCGGCCGGTGACATTGTCGTCCAGCAAAGTGGAGGCGAAGGAACTGAGCCCCCCCGCCCCCAGGGTCTGGAGATCATTCACGGAGCTTCCGACTCTGACCACATCATTCTCATCGCCGCCGGTGAGGAGACTGGCAATCTGCCCGGAGGTAAGCGGCGGATCCGACGTGATCCGGGTGGAGACACGGTCCAGGGTTCCGTTTGCCTGCAGAGTGAGCCGGTAGTTGCGCAACCGCGTATCCGCCTCGAGGTCAAAGGTCGGGTTGATCTCGCGCGGATTGGAGAAGAGCACAACCCCTTTGCGGACTTCGTAGGTGTTGCCTCCAAAGAAGACCTTGCCCCGCGCCACTTCCAACCGGCCCAGCAACTGAGGTTCGGTCGGCGATCCGGTGAGAGTGAGATCAGCGCTCGCCAGGACCGAGGCCAGATTATTGTCGAGCCTGAGGGTCCCTGGGGCCTTGATGGCGATATCGAGATGCACGGGCGAGGTCGTGAGGCCGGAGGCGGAGCGAGAAAAACCGGCTCCCTCACTCGATGCGAACAGTTCGGAGGTGATCGCGTAGCGGCGCGTCCAGCTGGCCTTCGACACCAGAAGCTCGCCGGTGAGCCAATGGGATTCCGTGGTGCCCAGAAGACGAAGGGTGGCGCCGAAGGTCGAGCGGAGCCCCTCGGGATAGCGGAGTCCGAGATCCGCTCCGGTAAAAGAGAGGTCGAAAGAAGGGGGGCCGGTTCCCCCAAAGCCCGCTTGGCCCGAGACCGAAACCCGGCCCCCGCCGAACCGACCCTCAAGCCCGGCCACTCGAGCCTGGGTCTCGTTGAAGATGACTCTGCCGTTGAGGCCGTCAAGACCCTGGGGAAAGGTCCGGAGACGAAACGCTCCGTCTTCGATGTCGACACCACCCGAAACCCGTAGGTCGTTGGCGGAACCCCTGATTTGACTGCGGAGCGTCGCGGAGCCTCCGGCCCGCCAATCTCTGGAAAAACCGGAGAGAACCCGAAGATCGGCGCGGCCGGTGACAGCAAGATCGTTCTGGTCGTCTCCCTTGAGAGCGAGCCTTCCCGATACGGCCAGGGACGTGCCCTCACCCTTAAGGGTGAGCCCCGCGATCTGAATGGCCCCCTTTTCCAAATCGATCACAGAACCGGGATCGGCCTCGATGGCGTATTCGGGAACCGCGATCTTGAGCGTGCCCTCGCGCACGCGGGCCGTTATCGAATCCGGTTCGAGCAGGGGCCCCTCCACCATCGCGTTCGCGGAAGCGGTGATGACCACGGAGTTTTCAAAGCGGGATCCCAGGGCTCGAAGCACGGGATCGAGGCGCACGTTCTTGAGCTTGATCTCGAGGCGACTCTGGTGCGGCGCTTTGGCTTCGATCGACCCAGAGATATTCGCCTGGAAGCGGGGTCCGTCCGACTGGCCGGTGACGTTCAGCACACCGTCGCCCGACCCTTGGACATCGAGGGCCACGGAGCCGATTCCTTCATCCCCGTAGAAGATCCGTTTCGACTCAAGGTGGGCTTGCACCTGAGGCTTCTCGACGGGCCCGCTCAACGTGGCTCGTCCCGTGATGTGTCCGCCAATCATCGGGCCCTCGGGATCCTGAAGGCCGAGATCCGCAAGTTCCACTTCCCGAAGATCCACCTCTCCGGCAAAAGCGGTCTCCCCTTCGGCCTGGCTCAGCGTGCCTTGGACCTGCAGATCCCCACCGCCGAGCACGGCATTGAGCTTCTCAACCCGAAGTGCTTTCCCCTGGAACTCGAGCCCCAGTTCGGCTTTCCGGAAATCGAGGCCAAGGGCCCGCCCGGAGTCGGCGGTGAGCCTCGCATGGCCCAAGGGATTGGACCTGCCGCCTAGAAGACGCACATCTCCCGAGATGACGCCTTGCACGTCCACGGCCGAGTCGACAACGTGGAGCAGATCCTTGGCCGGCCAGTCCTTGATTCTGATGTCGAGATCCATGCCGTCGTCGACACCGGTCGGGCCCAGTCTTTGGACTCCGCTCAGGTCCACACGCGATGGGCCGCGGATCGCAGTCAAGTGGGCGCTGGTCAGATCCTGGGTGGAGGCTTTGCCCGTCCAGTCGACCTCGCCCCAGGAAATGCCCAGGTAGGCGAGATTCTTCCCGTGGAAACGACCAGTGACGACTGGGGACGAAAGGGTGCCGGAGACCTGACCTTGAAGAGTGCCTTGCCCCGTGGCATCCAGCGGATGAGCATCGGGCGCTCCAAAAGCCACTCTCAGGCGGACACCGAGGTCATCGGTAACCGCCAGATCGTCGCTCGCCAGTTTCAGCTGCAGGCTTAACCGACGATCAACCTGAATCGAGCCGTCGAGTGTCACCTCGGTCTTCGGCGCTTGCAACTGGACGGCGTTCATGGTCACGACGCCAGCGTTCGCGGTGAAGGGAAACGTGCCGGAGAAGGGATCACCCGCCGCCGGATCGGGGGTAAATTGAAGATCGCCCGAACCACTCAGCAAGTTCGCCGCGCCCGGGGGGAAGGAGAGGTCGATCGGCCCGGAGACCCGGGCCCCGAGATGAGCGGTACCGTAGTCAAAGAGCCAATGCAGGAGGGGCTCGGCCGAGAGGCTATCGAGCGCGCCCACCACCCGAACCGGGCCCTGCCCAGGCACATCCACGTCAAGGGCTGCTCTGCCGCCCAAGGCCGCGAGCGTCAGATCCTTGAGGCGAAGGTCGGAGCCATCGAACGAAAAGCTCGTGGCGAAGGCATCGACCGGGATGGACGCGTACGAGCCGGCCTGCCCCTTCATCTTTCCCGTGAGTTGCAGTGTCTCGCCCCCGATCGACAGCACCGCCACGGCCTCGGCCACACCCTTGAGATCGAGGCCCGTGCCGACCATCGAACGATCGAAACTTTCCAGGTCAAAAGGGCCGGAGAGCCGAATCTGGCCCTCTGGCTCTTTGCGAAGATCCACGTCGCCCGAAAGGGACAGATTCGTGCGCGCCGAGATGAAGGCTCCTTTGTCGATGTGCAGAGTCGAATCGGCGAACCGGAGGGCAAGCTCGAAGCGCGCATCCTCAGCGGGCAGGGAGCCGAAGCGCATGGGTCCGGGACCAGCGCTCATGGATCCTTCGAGGACACTTTTCGGGTCGGCGGCGAGCGAGGCCTCGAATTTCGGCCAGACGATCTCCAACGGAATCTGCTGATCGTTCAGGAACAACTCGCCTTTTTGCACCACCAGGTTCCCAATCGAAACCTCGCGGGAAGGGGGACCTCCGGCGGCGGATAGTCGAGGCATGTCCGTGGAGCCGTCCGGAAAGACCTGAACCGAGATCTGAGGTCGCTCGAGCTCGAAGGCCCGGAGGAGTATCCGCGAAGTGAAGAGCGATCGGAAGGACAGAGCCAGTCGGACGCGGGGGGCCGAGAAGCTCGGTCTTTTGGATCCTGGGAGCCCGGCGATGACCACGTCTCGCAGCTCAACCACGCGCCTCGGGAGATCGACCGAAAGGGCCCCCACGGTGACGGTCCGGTTGAGGGCCTCGGCGAGCCGGCGTTCCACCTGGGTCCTCAGGACCTTCTCGCCGAACAGCGCGAGGACGGTCAAAGCCACGAGCCCGATGACGGCGAAGGCCGCGAGGCTGATCCTGCTGAAGCGGGCGAACTTTCGAATCAACATCTACATGATCGCAAAGGAAGCCCCTTGCTCTCCATTCGGGTCCTTAGAAGGGATCTCAGCCTATGACGAGAAGGAGGGCGCCCATCTCCACGGCCTGCCCCTCTTGTACCTTGATCTCCTGAACCTTGCCCGCCTTGTTGGCTTTGAGTTCGTTTTCCATCTTCATGGCCTCCATAACGAGAACGCCGTGGCCCGCCTCGACGGATTCGCCCTCACGGACCAGAACCTTGACGATTTTCCCGGGCATGGGTGCCGTGAGTTTGAGCGGACCGTGGTGCGTGGCCCGGCCCAGAACCGCGCCCTTCACCGCATCCTTGATCTCAACGTCAAACCGGTCGCCGCGCATCAGAACCGCGAAGCCTTCGGCCGTCTTCTCGATGCCGACATCGTGAGAAACCCCGTCGACGAGGACTGACAGGTAGTGGTTTCCGGCCCTCACCAGATCGAGTTCGAGCATCTTTTCACCGATGGTCACGCGATAGGCACCGTGGTTTTCGCGAACTTCGACTCGAGCGGTCTGTCCCGCCGTGGTGGCATCAAAGAGCAAGGAACACCTCGGAGGCTCCGCGATCCATCAGAGCCTGGTCACCGAATCGCGATGGCCCAGCCGCCACCACAAGGATGAAGAGGACGTTTCCGAACCCGAAGCCACCGGGGTCCGGCGGCGGGCTCGATACGCGACCACCGCAGCCACCGCCATCGCGATCTCAGTGGGGCGGACCCTTTCGTCCTTCTCCGCCTGCAGCCTGCTCACGAAGCCCGTGTCGAAGTCGCCCTCGATGAATCGGCGATCCCGGAGCGCCCGGTCGAAAAAGGGCAGAGTGGTCTTGATCCCGGTGACTTCGTACTCGGACACGGCCCGCAGCATTCGCGCGATCGCGGCTTCGCGGGTTTCGGCGTGGACGACCAGCTTCGAGATCATGGGGTCGTAGAACATCGACACTTCGAACCCCTCATAGACGCCCGAATCGTCGCGGACGCCCGGACCTCCGGGCACGCGAAGGGATTCGATCCGTCCGGGGTTCGGGATGAAGTTCGTCTCCGGATCCTCGGCGCACACCCGGCACTCGATCGCGTGACCGCGCTGGGTCAGATCCTTCTGGGCAAAGGGCAGGGCTTCCCCTTGAGCAATGCGAATCTGCATCTTGACCAGGTCCACGCCGGTGACCATTTCGGTGATGGGATGCTCGACCTGAAGGCGGGTATTCATCTCCAGGAAATACGGTTCGCGGTTCTCGTCGACCAGGAACTCGAGGGTGCCCGCGTTCACGTAGCCGACCTTCTTGACCAAAGCCACGGCTAGAGATCCCATCCGCTCCCGCAACTCGGGGGTCACGAAAGGCGAGGGGCTCTCCTCGATGATTTTCTGATGGCGTCTTTGGATGGAGCATTCGCGTTCGAAGAGATGAACCGCGTTCCCATGAGTGTCGGCCAGGACCTGGATCTCGATGTGCCGGGGCTTGAGAATCGCCCGCTCGATGTACAGGCTGTCGTCGCCGAAAGCGCTCTTGGCTTCGCTGCGGGCGCGCTGAACGCTTGCCTCGAGCTCTTCCGGTTTATGAACCAGCCGCAGACCCTTCCCCCCCCCGCCCGCTGCCGCCTTGAGCATCAAGGGGTAGCCGATTCGCGTGGCCTCGCCCAGAATCGCGGCATGGTCGGCCAGAACGTGAAGGGCGCCGGGGACCACCGGGACGCCCGCAGCCACCGCCACCCGGCGCGCCGCGGTCTTTTCACCCATGGCGGTGATGGCTTCTTCGGGCGGCCCGATGAACACCACCCCCGCGTCCCGGCAGACCCTGGCAAACGTCGCGTTCTCGGAAAGGAAACCGTAGCCGGGGTGAATGGCTTCGGCGCCCGAACGCTTCGCCACCTCGAGGATCTTGTCCATCCTCAGATAGGACTCGCTCGATGGAGAGGGCCCGATGAAGTAAGCCTCGTCCGCGTAACGAACATGGAGCGCCACTCGATCCGCGTCAGAGTAAACGGCAACGGTCCGGATGCCGAGCTCGCGACAGGCCCGCATCACGCGCACCGCGATCTCGCCGCGATTGGCGATCAGAACTTTGCTGAATTTTCGAGGGGTCGACACGGGGTGACGATTCTAGTAGTTCAGGGTACGACAGAAGGCGGCTTGCCAGGATCGGCGTCGTTGTGACATCGTACCCTTCGCCCGATGGAGGAGCGGTCCCCATCAGTAGTCCTTCTGACGATGCTGACGCCGGATGAAGGAGGACGAAAGGGGAGGATCGCCGAAGGGATGAAGGCCCGACAGCGCTTTCATTCTTGGACGTGAGGGGAGAAGACCCCGCGGCTGCTGCGGCCTCAACGAAGGGGTCGTGGAGTGCCTGAGGAACAATCGTCGCCGCGTTCTTTTTTCGGCGAGAGGAGTGGACCTGCACCAGTCCACCGTTGTTTCGACGATGGACTCCTGAGAGCGGAGTTCAACGGAAATGAGACAAGACGCGATGTTCCTTCAGCAAGCCGCCCGCGCGACACCGGCCTCGCCCTCTGGATCGAGGTCGAGGTCATGACCCGCATTCCCGTCACTATCCTCGGAGCCACCGGTGTGGTCGGCCAGCGCTTCGTGCGCCGGTTGGTGGATCATCCCCTCTTCGAGATCCAGCATCTCGCGGCATCCGACCGCAGTACCGGAAAGAAGTATGAAGATGCCTGCGCGTGGCGGCTCGACGGTGCTCCTCACCGCGGCCTGGGTGGGGAAAGGCTGCGGGCCGCGCACCCCAACGAGGCGCTGTCTCAAGTCGTCTTCAGCGCACTCGATTCCGGACCCGCGGCCGAGATCGAACCTCTCTTCGCCCTGGGCGGAGCGCTTGTCTTCTCGAATGCCTCGGCCTTTCGCATGGCCGCGGATGTGCCCCTGCTCGTCCCGGAAGCCAACGCCGATCACCTCGGCTTGATCGAGGCCCAGCGAAACGCGCGGGGCTGGAAAGGGGCGATTGTCTGCAACCCCAACTGCACCGCCACGGTTCTAGTCATGGGTCTCGCCCCCCTTCATGAGGCTTTCGGGATCGAGCGCGTCTCCATGACCTCGATGCAGGCGATCAGCGGCGCGGGGTACCCCGGCGTTCCCAGTCTCGACATCTTGGGGAACGTGGTCCCCTTCATCCGGAATGAGGAAGAGAAGGTCGAGGAGGAAACGCCGAAGATGCTGGGACGGTTCACCAACGGCGCGGTCGAGGCGGCGGCCTTTGCGATCTCCGCGATGTGCCATCGCGTTCCCGTGATCGAAGGCCACAGCGAAGCCGTCAGCGTCACCCTGCGCGGCAACCCGTCAGCGGGAGCCGTGGCGGAGGTGTTTCGAGCCTGGCGCGGTGATGCCCGGGTGAGCGCTCTCCACTCGGCCCCTGAAGCTCCGCTTCGCTTTCACAGTGCGGAAGACCGGCCACAGGCGCGCCTCGATGTGGAAGAGGATGGCGGCATGAGCGTTCATGTCGGACGCGTGCGTCCCTGCGCGCTTCTGGGCATCAAGTTCTTTCTGCTCGGTCACAATACGGAACGAGGAGCCGCCGGGGCGTCGGTCCTGAACGCCGAACTGGCGCACGCTCTGGGGTATCTCGGATGAGCATTGTCCTCAAATTCGGTGGAAGCAGCGTGGCCGATGCCGCCTGCATCCGGCGGGTCGCTCAGATCGCGAAGGAGGCTCTCGGGCGGAGTCCGGTGGTGGTCCTCTCGGCCATGGGCAAGACAACCGACGCCCTGTTCGCCGCCGCCCAAACCGCGGAACGGGGTGACACTGAAGCGGCGCTTGTGGGGTTGCGCGACATCGTCGCGACGCATGGCGAGGCGTGTTCGGAGCTTTGGAAGGCGGACACTCCGAGCGACCTTGAC
>JAENWE010000293.1 GCA_016650185.1 Vicinamibacteria bacterium
ACTTCGGGTCCTTCGCGATGACGGTGGTTTCTTCACAACGCCACGGACGAGGTCCCTGAGGCAACTCGCAGCATGGCCGGAAAAGAAAAAGCCCCGGGGGCCTTTCGGCCACCGGGGCTTGCGATCAACCTTGCGGGCCGAACGAAGCCCGGAAGGTCCCGTCAGGACTCGCTAGAACGTAATGCGAGCGCCCAGGCGGAGGATGCGCGGGCTGATCACTTCGTCGATACGTCCGTACGTCGACGAACCGGCGTTGCGGGCTCGGGTCAGGACCAGATCGTTGTTGAGCGCGTTGAAAAGCTCAACCGACGGGCTGATCGTGACCCGACCCACCTTCGTATTCCGCGCGAGGCGGAAGTCGAGGTTCGCCAGGCTGGGGTCACGGGCGTCATCGACGTTACCGACGAGGGCCCGCTGCGTTCCAGCCTGACCCGCCGCGATGTTGATCTCGGTCGGATAGATTCCGCCCTGACGAAGGAACAGCTGGACCGACAGGTCGAACGCGCCGGGCAACTGAACGATGCCGTTCGCGTAAACCTGCCACTTGAACGACGAGTAGAAAGTCGCCCGGCCTGAACCACCGGAAACGATCGAAACCGGTCCGCCGTCCTTGTTCGGTGAGGTGTCGGTCTTCGTCGGGTTGTTGTCACCCTGCGAAGGCGTGCCCGAGAAGTGCTCCGTCCAGTCGTTGAGGGAGATGGCAACGCGGCCGCCCCACTTGTTCGAAAGGCGCTTGTTCACGGTCAGTTCCGCGCCCTTGTACTGGTTCGAGTATCCATCGAAGTTCGTGCGGTAGCGACCGCCTGCACCCGCCGAGATTAGAGCGGCATTCGGCGAGAAGGTCTGCGCGGTGAAGGTCCCGGCCGGGCCACCCTGGTTGCTGGTTCGGGTCACGGTCACCGGAGCGTTCGCCGTGTAGTCACTGATCTGAAGGACGGAGCAGTTCGTGGCGGTGGGGCATGGCGCCGACAGACGCTGACTAGCCTGAAGGTTGGTGGTCTTGCGGTAGGTGATCGCGGCGCCGATGGCGAAGTTCGCCCCCAGCTCATGATCGATGCCCAAAACCACTTCGTTGTCCTTCTTGTTCTTCAGGTCTCGATCAATCTTGCTAACCGAACCCGACGTCGAAGTCGGGTTCGCGGGATTGATCCCTCGGGAGAACAGGACATCAGACCCGATCTCGCTCACCTGAGGGATCTTGTCGCCGTTGGCGTCATTCCATGGGTATCCGATGTAGGTCTGCCCGGCCGGATTCTCAGTCGTGACATTGCCGAAACTCAGCTGCGCCGCATAGCGGGCGAGCGAGCCGCGAAGCACCGTCTTTCGGCCTTCATCCAAAGCGTAGGAGAAGCCGAGGCGAGGCGACAGATCCGTCCAGTCGATCAGAGTATCGCTGCCGTCGTACTTGAAGGCAGGGAGGCGGGTCGGGAAGGCCCCGCTAGCGGGAGACTCGCTGGCGAGATTCTTGGCACTCTGTTTGTCGATGCGCACCCCGAAGTTCGCGGTGAAGCGGTCCTTGGTGAAGACATCGCCCAGATAGATCGAGGCATACTTGCCGGCGTAGTTAGAGTAACCGTCGCGGTAGGCGGTGACGTAGTTGTCGCCGCCAGCGGAGCCGGGACCGTAGTAGTAGCCGCCGAGACCGCCGCCGCTGTAAGCGTCGATCGAGTTGGTCACGACATCGCGATACCCGAATCCGAACTTGAGCTCGTTGTTGCCGCCCATGCCCGAGAAGAAGTACGAACCGTCGATATTCGCGGTTTTCTGGGGCCGGATCGCCTGATAGGTCTCAAAGGAACCGGTGGCCTGGCCGCTTTCGTAATCGATCGTGTACGGCTGATCGGGTCCGCCGCGGGGGAAGAGACCAAAGCCGGTGTCGTAGTAGGCCGCCTTCGCCGACATGAAGAAGCTCGGCGAGAACGTGTGGTTCACTTCGAGTTTCCACAGGCCGCCGGGAAGACCGCCTTCGATAAAGGCGTTGTCCTGGTTCCAGAGGAAGTCGTCGGTCTCGGTGACGCCGAAGCCAACGCCGCGGCCGAACTTCTGCTTGCTGCCCAGGAAGTAGAACGCCGACACCATCGTGTTGGGGTTCGCCTGCCAGTTCAACTTGAAGTTGTAGGAGGGCAGGATCGTATCGTCAAACTGGCCGGCGAGGCGGCAGTTCTTGATGTCCTGCTTGCCATAGGTGCCGTAGAACCACAGTTTGTCCTTGACGAGCGGGCCTCCCAGGTCGAAGCCATAGTCTTTGATGTTGGTGATGTTGTTGGCATTCTTGCGGGGACCACCGCCGTCGGCCCTGCAGTGGGTGCTTCCGCCGCTGAGACGGGGGTCGCCCTTGAGCGCTTCAGGAAGGTTCGAAGACTGCCATTTGTCGTTGGTTTCGAGGTATCGGGCGCTGCCGTGGAACTGGTTGGTGCCGCGCTTGGTGACCAGGTTCATACCGAAACCGCCGGACTGCATGGTCAGGTCGCCGCCGCCGGTGGAAACGTTGATTTCCTGGAAAGCGCCGAAGTCGAAATAAGTTGGAGAGGCGCCGGTCGCGGACATGTCGGTGATGACCAGGCCGTCAAGCGACCACACGGTATCGGCAGTGCTCGCACCCTTGCCGGCGATGGTGGCCTGCTGGCCGTTTTCGTTACCGCCGATGTTGACGCGGTCAAGCAGCGCGCCCGGGACCTGGGTCATAATGCCCCAGGGATCGCGGGGCGTCGGCATGTCCTGCAGATCCTGAGTGGTCAGGTTCGCACTGGTGCCGCGCTTCTTGACATCGACGAGCGCCGCCGTGGCGGTGACTTCGATCGTTTCGGTCTGGCCACCAATCTTGAGAGCGATGTTCAAGGTGGCGCTCTGACCGGTCTGAACCGACACCTTGCGGTTCGCGCTGCCGAAGCCCTGCAGCGCGATCGTCACGCTGTAGTCGCCGGGATCGACGTTGAGGAACCGGAAGGATCCATCCGCACCGGTCACGGTGCTGCGTGATCCGTTTTCGCCTGCGAGCGTCACCGAGGCGCCCGGCAAGACGGCGCCGGAACTGTCGGCAGCCTTTCCGTAGACATTGCCCGTTGCGGTCTGAGCAAGAGCCCCGACGCTGGTCATCAATAATATGACCAAGCCGAGAGTAAATAGCTTTCTCATTCGAACTCCTCCAATAGAGTCAGTTTGCTGGACGAAGTGACCAGCCTGCCTGAACGTACAGCAAGCAGGATACCAGTTGATTGTTTGAACGACTTTGACTCCTCAAAGCCTACTGAAATGAGGAGGTTGCGTCAACTGGACTCCCAACTCAGATTCGGTTGCATGAACTCTTGGAGACGCGAAAGAATCCAATGCATCTAAGCTATTTTTCAGAATATTGGATCTGACTTCGCTATCTTTTCGCCCTAAGTCGTGCCTTCACACGTTCAATATCCCGACTTTCGAGGGCCAAAGGCGCGGCCTGGAGGTACTGACGGTAGTAAAGCTCCGCTTCCGCCGCGCGGCCCAACCTGTCAAGGGTCTTCCCGAGGTTGAAGAGGGTCTGGTAGTCGCGTGGATTCAGTTCCGCGGCTTTGCGCCAGCTGGCGATGGCTTCATCGAAACGACCCTCCTGCGCGGCCATCACGCCCAGAGTGTTGTGGGCCTTGGCGATACTGGGATCCAGGCTGAGAGCCGAAGTGAGAGCATCACGGGCGTTCATCCGGTCTCCGGTCATCAAAGCGAGGGTTCCAAGGTTCACGAGACTCATCGGATTTCCCGGGTCGAGTTGTCTCGCGATTTCGAAGGCCTCCCGGGCCAGGGCGGTCTTCCCCACCGCGGCCCGCGCCAGCCCGAGCGCCGTGACCACGTCATAGTCGAGTGCGGCGGCTTTGGCGTAGGGCTCCAGGAGGTCAACCGCCTCCTGAGCCCGGCCGGCTTCGGTCAGATAGGCCGCGAGAAGAGAGAGTCCCTCGGGGTCGAGCGGCTTCAGTTCCACCGCCCGGCGGGCGGCCACGATGGCCTCTCCCAGGTTGCCGCGCGCCCTCAGCAGAAATGCCAGCTGAAGACTGACGCCCGCCATCCCGGGCCTTTGGCGAAGATTTTCGTTGGCCAGCGCAATGGCCTCGTCGATGCTCCCCCTCATGAAGGCGGTCACCACTTCGCGAGCCCGCACGTTGATCCCAATCAGGTTCTTGGGGTCGTCCTCCGCTGAATAGACGTCTTTCTGTTCGGCCTGCGACGCCGCCGCGATATAGCCAAGCGCCCGCAGACGCTCGAGCGTGGCCACGTCTTCGGCGGCGCGCTTGACTCCCAGGTCCATGGTCCTCACCCGGGCCAAAGAGATCCGGAGGCGATCGAGGGTCTCCGGTTCGCGGGCCACCAGGTTCGTCTTCTCCCCCGGGTCGGACGTCACATCGTAGAGTTCCGGCAGGGGAAGATCGATGTACTTGTAGCGTCCATCGAAGATCCCGCGCAGCGGCGCCCATCCCTGGTTCAACGACGCCGAAAGGGCTTCGAAATAGGATGAGAACCCCTCTTTCGGCCGACCTCCCAGGGCGAGCGGCCACAGGCTGTCGCCTGGAAATCCCTTCGCAGCATCCATTCCGAGGGCGTCAAGGACGGTGGGGACGATGTCGATGTGACGGACCGGCGTCTCCACGGTGCGCCCGGAGACCCCGGGCAGTTTCAGAATCAGCGGGACGTGGAGAGTCGCTTCATAAGCGAACGTGCCGTGCGTCGATTCCCCGTGATCTTCGAGCGATTCTCCGTGATCCGCGGTGAGGATCACGAGCGTCTTGTTTCCCCACGGCCCGTCGAGGATCGACTTCAGGAGCGGTTCCAGCGCTGCATCCGCGGCTTCGACCTCTCCGAAGTAAGGAGCGTCGCGATGGCGCGACGCAAAGGGCTCGGGAGGCTCGTAGGGAAAGTGCGGATCGTACAGATGCACGAAGGCGAAGAACTGCACATCCTGATGAGCCTCGATCCACTGAACCGCGCGCGCCACCGTCTCGACGCCCTTGCGATCGGGGACCATGAACGGAGACTGCCTTTCGATCCCGGCCGTGTGATCGTCATACACATCGAACCCGCGGTCGAGGCCGAACCTCGAGTCGAGGACGAAGGCGCTCACAAAGGCGCCGGTCGCGAAGCCTCTCGCCTTGAGGCGGGTGGCCAGGGTTTCCAGATCGGCGGGCACGCGGAAGCCGGTGTTGTCGCGAACCGTATGGGTGATCGGGTACTGGCCGGACAGAATGTTCACGTGCGAGGGCAGGGTCACGACGTTGTGCGCGTGGGCTTTCTCGAAGCGAACCCCTGCTTTCGCGAGCCGGTCGATCCAGGGGGTCTGAACATTCTTGTTCCCGTAGACGCCTATGGCGTCGGCGCGAAGGGTGTCGATGGAAATCAAGAGAACGGAAAGGCCGGGATCGCGGGGCACGCTGCGAGGCCGCGAGAGCAGGAACGCGACCGCGAAGAGCGCAATCAGGCCGACCAGGATCAGGACGGAGCGCCGGGAAGCGTTTCGGGCGAGCGCCGCCGCGGGTTTCGGGTCTCGTCTGCTGGCCACTTGAAGTGCGATTGTATGTCGTAGCGCTGCGCCCGGCCCGGTTTGGTGGGTTGCCTTCGCACGCCGGGTTGTGATCCCATGAGCCATTGATTGGAGGCTTTCGCTCGATGCCCTTTTTCCTAAACAGACGTCCGTCGTCTTTTCTTTTCGGATTGGCCGCTTTGCTGTGGGGCGCGACCGCGGCGCCGGGAGCAGAGCAGAAGAAGCCTCTGGTCTTCGGCTCCGACGTGGCGCTCGTCCAGGTCCCCGTGTTCGTCTCTGGTCGCGACGGCGCCGCCGCGCAGGGCCTCACCGCCGCCGACTTCCGGGTTGAAGAGGATGGCAAGCCGGTCAACGTGGTCTCGTTTCGCTTTGTCGACACGACGTCAGAAGAGCAACAGGAGTCCATCCGGGGCGCGTCGGCGGCCCGCAGGCGATTCCTGTTGCTCTTCGACAAGTCCTTCACCGATCCGGCCGGGCTGGCCCGGGCGCGGAACTATGCCATTGAGTTCGTCCTCAACGATCTGGCCCCGTCCGATCTGGTGGGAGTCGCGACTTTCGATTTCCTGCATGGCATCAAGCTCGTCGCCAACTTCACCGAGGATCGGAGGGTGGTGGAGCATGCTATCTATACGCTCGGGGTGACGAGCCTGAGCAAGATTTCGGATCCGCTGGCCATCGCCGCCGACTTTTCTACCACCGACCTCATTCCTGAGCGCGGCTTGGGCGCCGACTCGGACACGCCGGCCGAGTTGATCAACGACGTCCTCGCGGCCCTGGCCATTCGGGCCCGCAGCGCCGAGGAACAGTCCTACAAGGCCCGGGTGTTGACCCTGCTGGAGAGTTTCGAACAACTGGGAGAGTCGCTGCGTCGCATCGACGGGCGGAAGCAGGTCGTTTACTTCTCCACCGGCTTCAACAGCACCATGCTGGTCGGGCAGGACCAGGCCGATCAGACGCGGGCCGCCGAGGCCATCGTATCGGGGAGACTGTGGGAGGTCGACAGCGATGCGCGATACGGGGACACGCGCATGCGGATGGTGGTGCACGAAACGCTGGAGCACCTGGCCCGGGCGGACGCAGTCGTCCACTCTATCGATCTGGGCGGGCTCGGCTACAAGGAAGAGTACAACCAGACAGGGAGCGACCGGGGAATGCCGACGCGCGACGC
>JAENWE010000294.1 GCA_016650185.1 Vicinamibacteria bacterium
AGCATAAAGACCAAAGTCCACATCAGAGCCACCTCCGAGGGTCGAGGGTCTGGATCCCAGACTCTTGAAGGATTGTAGGTGAAACAGGAGGCGTATGCTCCGAGCGGGCCATCTCAACGTCTCCCAGGAGTTCGCCATGAAGAATGTCAACGCTTCTCTCGATCCCGAGGCCGCGCGACTCGCGGCGGCGTATGCCACCAGGACCAAGGCCATCGACTACGTCATGGGGAAGCTCGCGGCGGTGGACGGCGAAAGGGCCGACCTCGCCTTCATCGCGTCTCGCGAAGTGAGTGCGTTCTGCACGGCCCTCGGCTTCGAAAAGACATGGTCAGGCAGGACCATCGACGAGATCGCGCGCAAGCGTTCGTCGAAGGTCGAGGCGGACGACTTCGGACCAGCGGTGATCGTGGCGAGCGAGGCTGTGGCCATCCTCGAGGCCCTCAAGAGGATGATTACGAAAGGCCACTTCGTCGGCACGCCGGAGAGCCGCTTCGACAAGACCATCCTCAATGACTTTCTCCCCAGGTCGCGCGCCGGGTTCGAAGGGGAGCCGACGCTCGGACACCTGTGGGAGTTCCAGTACGCGCTTCAGGTCGAGCTCGAGCACGGCCGCACCCGGGGCGCCAACGTCACGAACAATCACCCGATCCTCACCGGCCTCGTCGTGATGGCGCACCTGTCGGAGGACACGCTCTACTACGCACGCCTCTGGGTGATGGAGAGCGAAGGCGAGCTCGCAGCGCAGATCGCCAAAGGAAAGAAGGCCGACGAGATCGCGAAGAAGGTCAAGGAGCGCAACGTGGCGCGCCTCTACCTCGCCAAGCGGCTTCTCGAGAAGGCCGAGCACGCGGGAACGAACCTCCCCCGCTGATTAGGTGTAAGGACCACCTGCGGGCAGGACGGTCAGAGTGTCTGCCGGGCCACAATGGTCGAGTGGCCTTCGGCCGTTCAGGCTACGCGCACTCGCCTATGACAAGCCGTTGTGCGCCTCTCTTGATGGGTTCACGCTGCATGCGGCCACCCGCGCGGGCGGGCTCGACGCCGAGGGCCGCGAGACGCTGCTGCGCTACGTCCTGCGTCCTCCGATTGCTCAAGAGCGATTGGAGCAACGCCACGACGGCCTGGTGCGCATCACCCTGAAGAAGGCCTACGCGGACGGCACGGTCGCGGTTGACATGGACCCCCTATCGCTCCTGTGCCGGCTCGCAACCAGTGCCTCCACCACGATCCACTATGCGGGGGTTCTGGCCGCGGCGAGTCCATGGCGCTCGCGGGTCACACCGCCTTTGCCCCCGACCGCGGAGGATATCGAGCCCGAGAAGAGGGTACGCAAGAGCGGATATCGCCCCTGGGCAGAACTCTTGGGGGATCATCTGGATGCTCTCCAACCCCTTCTACCCTTTCGCCGGCGAAAGAGGGCGGCATGGGTGCGAAGACCGGTGCGGTGACCGCTGTGCAGAGGGCGTCTTCCGATCTCCGTCTCAATCCCCACCTGCACGCGGTCGCTCTCGATGGCGCCTGGTATGGGCAGGGCGGCGAACTCTGCTGGGAAGGACTCGGGTACTTCAAGACGGCCGCAAGTGTCATGCTGAGATGTTCGGGTCCTTCCGCGGGGACGCCTTGGCTTCTGTCGGGGAAGTTCTCAGAATCAACCGATTCCGTATCCAAAGTGAACCCATCGAAGAAAGGAGCCATCTTGAATGACCCAATTCTCGGAGTTGACTTAGCTGAGTGGCAGGCAAAAGTCGCGCAATGGTGGCGGGCATTTTCGCGCACCTTTGCCGTCGCTTTCTCAAACCCCAAGCAGCTCGTCATGGTGCAGTTGGAAAAGCAAGCCAAGGAAGAGAGCAAGAAAAGCCTCTCTCCACAGTCGACACAGCAACAGGGGGAAGAAGGCGCAAACAAGGTCTTATCGCAGTTGGCAAAACAACCGGAGAGAGAAGGCGAATACATCTCACCGTTCCTCTTTGTCCCATCCGCGTGTGCCGTCGGGTCTTTGATTCTCAGGGCAGCGGAAGGCACAATGGGCGTTGATCAGCCTTTCCTCCCCGGCCCCGACTACAAGGCGAGGCTTGACGCTTTTTCGGGCTTCCTCGCGTTTCTTGCCAGCGTAGCGCCAGGTCCGGTCGACCCTCTGACGATCCTGTCCGCCCTTCCGTGACCGCTCTGTTTGTCAAACCGCAGAGCCCGGAAGGCTATAAGGAAACGCTGGAGCGGCGTTTTGGTCCTTCGAAGGGTCCGTTGACGTTGCTGGAGTAGATCAGCGTCGACTTCACCTTCGCGGTGATCCAGGTGTCGATGACTTCGAGTTTTGCCGCCCGGGCCGCATCCTCCACGCTCAAAGTGGCGCCCAGCTTGACCTCGAGCCGATTGTCCACCGACTACATTCCGAGGGTGTTCTGGGCTTGGACGGCTTTGGTGCGGAACGCCGGTCAGGAGGGGTGGACGCACGCCGGTCAACCACAACGGCGCCTCCTTTCATCACCCAGACCACGCGGTCGATCACGACGTTGACGTCCTCAAGAGGGTTTCCATCCACCGCGACGATATCGGCGAAGTAGCCGGGAGCGAGCGCGCCCAGTTCGTTCGCGTGGCCGAGGAGTGTGGCCGGAATGGTGGTTGCCGTGGCGAGTGCTTGCGCGGGCGTCATGCCCGCCTTGACAAACCAGCCGAGCTCGCGCGTGTTCTGACCGAACATCGTGTAAACCGCGTCCGATCCCATGCCGATCTTTACACCCGCCTTGAACGCACGGCGCGTGGATTCGAGGTTCTTCTCGATGTAGTCGCGCAGAGGCGGAATCGTATCGGGCTCGAAACCGAACTCGTCTTTCGCATCCACGTAGTAGCGGTTGTGGTCGATCGTCGGCACCCACACCGTGCCGCGCTTCACCATTAAGGCGATGGTTTCGTCGTCGAGGTCGATGCCGTGTTCGATCGAGTCCGCGCCGGCGCGCACCGCGTCTTTCACGCCCGACGGTCCATAAGAGTGAATCGCGACCGGGCGGTTCTTCGCGTGCGCCGCGTCCACCACAGCCTTCATCTCTTCGAACGTGAGGGTCTGGGTGGTATCGACGCTTTGAAAGCTGCCGCGCGAGCCGTAGACCTTGACCCAGTCGGAGCCTGTGGCGACACGTGTTTCCGCGAGCTGCTGGTAGTCCGGTTTCGCGGCGTCGGGGCGCGGGGCTCCAATGCCCTGACCGGCGACGAACATCCGCGGCCCGATCATCTTCCCCATGTTGATGAGATCGCGCATGGCGAGGTCGATCTCCGCGGCGGCGCCCAGATCGCGAACCGTGGTCACACCGGTTTCGAGCGTCCGCCGTGCGTTTTCGGCCGCGAGGACCGTCGTCACGCCCGCCGGCCTTCGCGGTTGGCCGAGCGGCCGTGTTCCGGGCTTGCCGTCCCAAAAGTACGTCATGTGCGTGTGAAGGTCGATGAGCCCGGGAATCAAGGTGAAATTCCTGAGGTCGATCACCTCAGCATCCTTCGGCGGCGCCGCCGGTCCAATCGATGTGATGCGATCGTCGTCGACAACGATCACGACGTTCGTCAGCACCTTCCCGTCCGGCGCCACGATCTTTCCTGCGCGGATCGCCTTCGTGGTGGCCCACGCGTTCGGTGCGAACGCCGTCGCGCCCGTGAGAGCGATGACGCAGATGGCGCGGAAAGAACGTGTCTTCATGCTGCTCCTCGGCAATCTCTTCTTGCTCACTCGTAGCGAAGGGCGACCATCGGCTCCACGCGCATCGCACGCCTTGCCGGGATGAAACAGGCGAACACGGCCACACCGGACAAGAGCGCCGCCACACCCACGAAGGTGACGGGATCGTAGGCGCCAACGCCGTAGATCAGGCGGGCCATCAGCCGGGTCAGGCCGAGCGCCGCGACAAGACCCAGGATCACGCCGATGATCGTGATCTTCATTCCATCACCAACCACCATGCGAAGGACGTCGCGGCTCGAGGCGCCCAAGGCCACCCGGATGCCGATTTCCTGCGTGCGTTGCCCGGTGAGATAGGAGATCACACCGTAGATCCCGATCGCCGAGAGCAGAAGCGCCAGCGTCGAAAAGATGCTGAGCATGATCATGGCCAGCCGCTGGGTCGCGATCGAATCGGCGACGATGTCTTGCATGGGCCGGGATCCGTAGACGACCGAGCTCGCATCCGCCTTCGCGGCGGCTTCCCGAATCGCGCCCGTGAGTCCGAGCGGAGCCGCGGTGGTGCGCGCCACGTACCCGGAGCCGCTCGAAAGCAAAGACCAGAAACGGTCCGGGATCTGCCAGGCGGAGAGATAAAGCTGCGCCTGCAGCGTTTCGTGCTTCTTGTCGCCCAGGCCCCAGTGCTCGACGTGGCCGACCACCCCGACGATTTCCGCCTTCATGTCCAGCAGGCCGATGCTGATGCGCTTGCCGACGGGATCGGCACCGGGAAAGTACTTGCGCGCGAAGGTGGCGTCGATCACGGCGGTGACCGAGGAATGTTCGTCGTCGCGATCACTCAGAAATCGGCCGCGCTGAAGCGGAATGCGCATGGCAGGCTGGTAACCGGGCGTCACCAGATAGAAAAGCGCAAAGGTCATGTCATTCTGGTTCTTGGGCGGCGTCTCGCCCTCGTTCCAGAACGGCACCTCCGAATCGCCGGTCATGGGGAGAGAGCCGACGATCATGGCCACCGATTCCACTCCGGGGACGCTCGCGAATTGACGCTCGGCTTCGCGGTATTTGGCGCGCAACTGGTCGGGCGAGGCCTTTGAACCGGACGTCATCGACGTGGCGAAGGTGAGCACGTTGCGCGCGTCGAAGCCGGGATCGATGCCCCAGAGCGCCTGGAGACTTCGAATCATCAGACCGGCGCCTACCAGCAAGACCAGCGCCATGGCCACCTCCAGAACGACGAACACACTCTGCGCGCGATGGTGCGCCCCGCTCGTGCCGCGTCCACCCTCTCTGAGGGTTTGGCTCAACTGCGGTCGCAGCATCCTGAGAGCCGGGGCCAGTCCGAAAACGATCCCGGTGACTATGGAAATGCCGGCGGTGAAGAGCAGCACGCGGGAATCGATGGTGATTTCGTCGGTGCGGGGAAGCGCATCCGCCAGGCCCTTGAGGATCGCCACCATCGCGAGTTTCGCGAAGACCAGGCCGAGGGCCCCTCCCGCGACTCCAAGGATGATGCTCTCCGTGAGCAGTTGCCGGAGGACGCGCGCCGGGCCCGCCCCGAGGGACACGCGGATCGCGAATTCGCGGGTCCGTCCGGTGGAACGCGCCAGCAAGAGATTGCCGACGTTGGCGCAGGCGATCAGCAGCACGAAGGCCACCGCTCCCAAAAGCACGAGCAGTGTTCCCCGCGCCTCGCCGACCACATCCGCCTTCAAGGGAACCATGGTGATTCCGGTGCCCTTGTTGGCGTCGGGATAAGCGGCGGCGAGGTCTCGCGCCACCGCGTCCATGTCGGCCAGCGCCTGCGCCGCGGTGACACCGGGCTTCAAGCGTCCGACCGCGTTCGTGCCCATGCCGATGTGGCGATCGCGGAAGGTCGGGTCCGCCCACTGACCGATGGGCACATAAATGTCGGAAGGGCTGATTCCGGGAATGCGCCCTTGTGCAACGCCCACGATCGTGTGGGACTTGCCGTTGAGAATGACACTCTTCCCCACGACCTCGGGCGACGAGGCGAACTTCCGCTTCCACAAACCGTCGCCCAGCATCGCCACGGGCTCGGCCCCAATCAGGTCTTCATCCCGGCGGAAACTTCGCCCGATCAAAGGATTGATCCCATAGGCGGGGAAGAAGTCCGCCGAAACCATATGCGCGTGAAGGCGCTCGGGTTCGCCCGAGCCGGTGAGGTTGTAATCGTCGCCCCGGAAAGCGGCCAGATAGGCGAAGGAATGGTTCTGCTTCTGCCAATCTTCGAAATTGGGATAGGTGATCGAGCTTTGCGCGAACGTCGAGGTCTTCGTGTAGACCGCGAAGAGGGAGTCGGGATCCGGAAAGGGCAGCGGATTCAGAAGCACCCCGTTCACGACGGAGAACAGAGCGGTGTTCGCGCCGATCCCAAGAGCCAGGGTGAGAATCGCGATCGTCGCAAATCCCCGGTTGTGCAAAAGCACCCGAACCGCAAACTTCACGTCTTGCCAGAAGTTGCTCATTGAGGCCCCCCGAAGGCGCACCTGTCCTTATAGCGCAGGCACTGCCTCGGATAACGCTGGAGACCCGTCCTTTGTTCCAGGGCTCGCCGCCCGGATCCCGAAGAATCCTGCACTGGGAAAAGCAGAGAGGGCGCCCCGCCCCAGTTTGCGTTGTACCTCTTCATGGTGGGCCGCGAGATCCTGCTTGGCCCGACCCATGGCGACGATTCCCCAGGCGGACCATGTCTCGCCCTGCTGGTTGTGGAGGGTGTCGAGGGCGAGGGCGGTCTTGCCGGTCTGGCGGTCGGCATTCTTGCAGGGGATCGCAGGGCAATCCGCGCACCTTGACCGCAACCGTCGAGTTCAAGTTCTAAGTCGACCAGCGGCCGGATCCGCGTTTGTTCCGTCTCACTCGAGGACCTGAATCTCTGGGTAGAGCGGTGACGAAACGGTGAGCCGCGAAACGCTTTGCCGCGTGAGATGCGCATCGAAAAAACTGCGCACGCAGTAGGCGGTCACGGCAAGCTGACGCTCTCCGTCGATGCCCAGAAACCCGAAGAGGCGGAGGGCTCCCCGGACGATGCCGCTCTTCCGCAAAGCGCCGTCGTCGCTGAAGGTGAAGTGGTTGGCGCCGCGGATCGCGACACGGAGCCGAGTGTCCTTCGGCAGGCGATCGTAGATTGATTGGATAGTGGCCTGGATCCTGCGCGTTTCCGGGTCGGATGACTTGCCGTGGTCGCTCAGAAGAAACATGAACGGCTGGGCAAGACCGGCCTGAATGACGTTCCCGAAGGGCTGACCGTCGATATCGATCCCGGCCTTGCACCTCGAATCGTCGTGGCAGAACTGCGCGGCGGTCGCCCCGCCGAGGGAATGACCGAACACTCCCACTCGAGTCATGTCGAGCCGCCCGGTGAATCTGCCGGTGGCGTCGGACGCGTTTGTCTCCCTGAAATAGCTCTGAGCCGCCCCACAGTGGTCGAAAGGCAGCGGCCGATCCTCGCTTGTGTGAGGTCCAGAAGCGCTATCGCGTGACGCCCCGCCCTCGCCGGAGAACGCAGAGGCCATCGACATGCTCAGCCAGAGCCTTCTCGCCAAGCTTGGCAAGGACGTCCTGCGACTTGGCGAAGGACTCTGACCAGCGCTGCTCGGAAGCAAGCTCCTCAATCACGATGGCGGCCACGGCATCCTGTTCGGACGCCGGAGGCTTCTCCACCTGGCTGAAGGCTTGTTCGAGGAGTTTCGTCACCGTTACATGCAAAAACGACACGGGTCATGCTCCTCAGGATTCGGCAGGGGTAGTTCGGGGCCGGCCGCGCGCGTGCATGAGCTGCCCGTGGATCGTCGACAATATGGCTGCACATGTGGGCGCCCTTGCGGGCCAGCATCCGGAGAATCCGCATCCGGATTGGGTGGCCAACCGCCTTGGCAAACACCGCCAACTCCGCGTATCCCCGGGGCGATGTCTGGTGGGCCGACCTCCCTGAACCGTCGGGCTCGGGTTCGGGATTTCGCCGTCCGGTCATCGTAGTTCGAGGCGAGGCCTTGAACCGCAGCCGGATCGCCACGACGGTGTGGTGCCCTCACCAACAATCTGCGATGGGCCGACGCGCCCGGCAATGTCCTTCGCACGTCCAGAATGACTGGCCTTCCAAAAGACTCGGTGGCGAACGTCTCCCAAATCATCGCTCTGCACAAGTCGGTCCTGACCGAGCGGGCGGGAAGGCTTTCGGCGGCGAAGGCGGAGCTTGTGCTGTCGGGGATCGACGTGATTCTGGGCCGCTAGCCCATCGCTCCCATCGAAGAACTCCAATGAACATGCCTCGGATGGACCGGCCAGGCCCCCCCTTCTCCATGACCGCTTCAGCCAGTTTCCCGTAACCAGCCAAACGGAGATCCC
>JAENWE010000295.1 GCA_016650185.1 Vicinamibacteria bacterium
GACGTCGCGACCTGCGTGATCCACAACGACTTCCGGTTCGACAACGTGGTTCTGGACCCTTTAGACCCGACCCGGGTGGTGGGCGTGCTGGACTGGGAGATGGCGACCCTGGGCGATCCGTTCATGGACCTCGGCAACGCCCTCGCCTACTGGGTCCAGGCGGACGACGACTTCTTCATCCGTTCGCTGCGCCGCCAGCCCACCCACCTTCCCGGGATGCTGACCCGCCGCGAAGTCATCGACTACTACGGCGAGAAGACCGGCCGAAGACCGACTCAGTGGGCGTTCTACGAAGTGTATGGACTCTTCCGGCTCGCCACCATCGCGCAGCAGATCTACTATCGCTACCAGCGCGGCGAGACGCGCAACCCGGCCTTCCGGCATTTCTGGATGTTCGTCACCTATCTCGGCTGGCGCTCCTGGCGCGTGATCCGACGGTCCCGAACCTGACCGTGAACTCCCGCGGCGGCGGTTCATGTCCTGGCTATCCTCCTCCAGAAAGTCGAACGGAGCCTGGAAACGCCCCGGCGGATGCCTCTGATCGACCGGCGATATCATGAGCCATGGCGGCAAAGAAGAAACCCGTTCGTCGCAAGAAGATCGCCGCCGCGTCGGTTGGACTGACCGCCGCGGAGATGAGCCGCGTCGCGGATCCCGACCTCGACCGACTCGCGGAACAGGTGTCTCTTGACGGCGGCGCGGTGGTGGGCCGCTATCGCGACCCGTTCGGCGGGACGCCTCTCCTCCTCGTCGCTCTGCCTATCGACCGCGTCGAGCCCACGCCGTACCAGCGTGATCCCTCGGAAGCGCACGTGAAGCGACTGATGGGCGTGATCGAAACCATCGGCCGGTTCCTCGATCCCATCGTCGCGGTGCGCGAGGACGGGCAGTACCTGACCCCCAACGGAAATCACCGGCTGCAGGCCCTAAAGAAGCTGGGCGTGAGGACGGTGACCGCTCTGCTGGTACCCGACGCCACCGTGGCCTTCAAGATCCTGGCCCTCAACACCGAGAAGGCGCACAATCTGCGAGAGAAGTCCCTCGAAACGATCCGCATGGCGCGCGCCCTCGCCAGGATGGGCGACAAGGAAACCAGCGAGTCGGCCTTCGCCTTCGAGTTCGAGCAGCCGGCGTTTCTGACCCTCGGCCGGTGTTACGAAGAGCGGCCGCGCCTCTCCGGCGGCGCCTACCAGTCGATCCTGCGACGCGTGGACACTTTCCTCGACGAGCCGATGTCGCAGGCGATCAAGGAGCGCGAGCGGCGCAGTCGCAAGATCCTGAAACTCGACGATGCAGTCAGCGCCGCGGTCGAAAAGCTGAAGGCCAAAGGACTGACCAGCCCCTACCTGAAGCCGTTCGTGGTGTCGCGGGTGAATTTCACCCGGTTCTCGAAAGCGACATCATTTGACTTCGACGAGACCCTCGACAAGATCATCGCCAGCGCCGCGAAGTTCAACGTCGATCAGGTGAAGCAGGAAGACGTGGCGAAGTCGAGCGGCGGACCAGCGGACGAGGAGTAACGGGGCGGTCGGCTCCCGCGCCGAGCCGGCGCTCGGTGACCGTGGTCCCGGCCCGTGACCGCCCTCAGGCAATCTCGAGCCAGGAGAACCATACGGGATGGTTCTGCTGGTACCAGGTGAGCACCTCGCGCACCACCGCCTGCTTGGCCAAAGGCATCACATCCGGCTCGATGCGATCGAAGTGGACGCAGATCGTGTCATCGCGATACTCGAGTGCTTGCGAGCACAGGGTTTGCAGTTCGTTGCGGATGCGACCCGAGTCGGAGACCTTGACCGCGCGGCGGCGATAGTCCTCGCCCGCGATGAAGCGCTCGAGCAGTGGGCTGAAGATCAGCCGCATCTGTTCGAGCGGGGCCAGGAAACGGAACACGAGGCGCACCACGAGTCCCGTGCCCCGGGTCGCGAGCTGCGTGGTGACGGCATAAGTGTCCTCGGAGAGCCGGGTGACGCCGGGCAGGCCGGTGTAAGGGTCAGCACCTATGTACCCGCTCGCCGCGAGTACGCGCCAGACTTTCTCCGGGAAGAAGTCGTCCGCCCGGATCACGCGGTCCGACTCGGGCAGGTTGGCGGTCGTCTTCTCGCGCAGGCACTGACGATAGTAGTCGACACGTTCCGCGGACAGGGTGGCCTCGCCCAGCAACCGGGCGAGGTCCTTCACGAAGCCTTTGGCGTCGGGATCGAGCCGCATCAGCCGCTGCTCGTCCTGC
>JAENWE010000296.1 GCA_016650185.1 Vicinamibacteria bacterium
CTTCCGTCAGCGCGGCGATCCCGGGCCGTAAGCGCCGACACTCCACAATCTGTCATAGGATCCGCCATCATTGAAGAATCGGGCGGTGGCACCGTCGCGACGAGGAGGAGATATGGGTTCGAAGCTCCGAACGGCGAGCTGGGTCGTGCTCACTCTGGTCGGCGTGCTGGTGCTGTTGGTGTCGCTGATTTCCGCCAACCTCGCTTACCGCGGCGACTTCCCGATCGGCGGTGTTGCCGTCGCGGATGTCGCCATCCGACGGCTGGTTCGATGGGCGGGACCGCAGGGACTACTCGACAACGGCCCGTCGATTTTCAGCATCGCCCATGACGATTCCGAGGTCACGCCAAGAGCGAAACTGCGAGAGGTTTGTGCTCCGGCAGTTCCATATCGAGGGATTCGTGAACCAGTATGTCGCAGAGCCCACCTTGGACTCATCGACATTGCGCTTCGTTTCGGAGAGCATCGAGAACATCCCCGCGGGATTTCGCGCCAGGGAGACGTATCGGATCGTAAGCCCGGATGAGTTTGTCGAGACCTTTGAAATGACCGAACCTGGAAAGGACTTTGAGGTCTACTCTGAAGCGCGGCTGAAGCGGAAGAAATAAGGCGGGCTGCGGGAAGAAGCAAAGGGTCGGACAAAAAGCAGTGAGAACGCTGAACGATCATCTCGCAAGGGAACCCGGGGACCACGATGGCCTCATGGACTAGACTTTTTGGTGGGTGTCGACCCAAAAGGCGGAATCAGCGCGCCAGGCGGGTCACACCCAGGAACTGCGCATGGAGGTTGCTTGGATCAATGAACACGCGAGGCGCGCCGAGGATGCCCAGCGTGGTTTCCGATAGCGCAGCAGACCCGCCGGCCGTTGGCGACGACGTGCTGTCCCACTACCAGGTCCTCGACAAGCTCGGCGAAGGTGGGATGGGCGTGCTCTACCGCGCCCGCGACAACCGCCTCGAGCGCACCGTCGCCATCAAGATGCTTCGACCGGACACCGAGGGCGAAGAGAGCATCCGCTGGCGGTTCGTTCAGGAGGCCCGCGCCGCTTCCGCGCTCAACCACCCGAACATCGTGACGATCTACGAGATCGATCGCCAGGCCGGCCCCGGTGGCGCCGACTTCATCGTCATGGAGTACATCGACGGCCAACCCATCAGCAAGGTGATCGCGGGCCGTCGCCTTGACGCGATCGAAGCCCTCGGCTATGCCCTACCCGTGGCGAGTGCCTTGGCTGCCGCTCACGCCGCGGGCATCGTCCATCGCGACGTGAAGCCCGCCAACGTCATGGTGACCGACTCGGGCCAGGTGAAGGTCCTCGACTTCGGTCTGGCCAAGCTCCAGTCGCCGCCCGCCGAGGTCGATGTCGGAACCGGCGGCGGCAACACCGTCACCACTGGCCCGCGGACCACCGACGGCATGATCCTGGGCACGCCCGCCTACATGTCGCCGGAGCAGGCGCAGGGGCAGCCGGTCGATGCACGGTCCGACGTCTTCTCGCTGGGCGCGATGCTCTACGTGATGCTGGCTGGCCGCCGCCCGTTCCTGGGCGACAACCAGGTCGCGCTGCTGAGCGCCATCCTTCGCGACCATCCGCCCACGCTGCGCTCGCTGCGCGCAGACCTGCCGAAGGACCTCGAGGCCCTCGTGCACCGGTGCCTGGAGAAGGATCGTGAGAAGCGACCGTCGGCGCAGGAGCTCTCGGCCGAGCTCGCCGCGATCCAGCGGCGGTTGCTGCACCCGGTCACAGGCCTCGGCGCCGCGCTGCGCCGCAAGGCGGTGGCGGTGCCGCTCGTTCTCGTCCTCATAGCCGCGATGGTGGGGGCCGTCTTCGCATGGCGGCGCGTCACCGAGGAGCGGTGGGCGCGACAGACGGTGATGCCTCAGATCGCGCGGCTGGCCGTCGACTTCGAAGGCGCTGCGAAGGCGTTCCGGCTCGCCCGGGAGATCGAGCCGATCGTGGGCGACGATCCCCGTTTCCAGGAGCTGTTCCGCCAGGTCACTTGGCTGACGACACTCGAGACCGATCCCCCGGGCGTTGCCGTCTCGTACAAGGACTATCTGACACCCAAAGCACCGTGGCAGCCGCTCGGGCGCACGCCCCTGAAGGACCAACCGGTGCCGGCCTCGCAGCTCCGCTGGCGTTTCGAGAAGGACGGCTACGAGCCCGCAGAGGCCGTGTTCGCCGGCCTCTGGCCACCGTCCATGACGCTGGTCCGCAAAGGCGCCGCACCGTCGGGGATGGTGCGTGTGCCGGCGGGTGCGCCTTCGGTGGTCAAGGTCAAGCCCGTGAAGACCGAGCCCTTCTGGCTCGACCGCTACGAGGTCACGAACGCCGAATACAAGAAGTTCGTCGACGGAGGGGGCTACCGGCGGCCCGATCTGTGGAAGCACGCGTTCCTGCTCGAAGGCCGGACCCTCTCGCGGGAGCAAGCACTCGCCCGGCTCGTGGACACCACCTGGCGCCCTGGGCCAGCCAAC
>JAENWE010000297.1 GCA_016650185.1 Vicinamibacteria bacterium
GGGTCTACTCCGAGGCCAGTTGACCCCTGATGGCAACACCACAAGGTAAGAAGGAGCGTTCATGATGAACAGAGTTTTTTTGGCGTGTCTGCTGGTTCTGACCGTTTCGGGAGCGGATGCCCAGACAACGGTGGTCCGGGCCGGGAAGCTGATCGACCCTGAAACAGGCCGAGCAGTCACAAATCAGATGATCGTGGTGGAGGGCGAGAAGATCACCGCGGTCGGCGCCAATCTGGCCGTCCCCAAAGGGGCCACCGTCGTGGACCTCTCTGACTTCACCATTCTGCCCGGCCTTGTGGACTCCCATACGCACCTGGGGCTCACCTACAAGGACATCCCGGAGAACAATTACTACTACCTCACCTATGTCATGGAGTCGACGCCGTTGCGGGCCATCCAGGCGGCCTCCAACGGTATTCAGTTGCTGAACTCGGGGTTCACGGTCGTCCGCGATCTGGGCAACAACGCGCTGTACACGGACACCGCGCATCGAGTCGCCGTTGAGCAAGGCTGGATCCCCGGCCCGACCATCATCAACTCCGGCCTGATCATTGGCGGCATGGGAGGACAGTTCTGGCCCACGCCGGAGATGGCGAAACAGCACAACATCGTCTATCCGGAATACCTCGACGCCGACACCCCGGACGAGATCGTGAAAGCGGTGCGCGAGAACATGCTCTTCGGCGCCAAGATCATCAAGATCTGTGTCGACTGCAAGCCGTGGGGTTACACCGCCGATGAAATGCGCCTGTTCATCCGCGAAGCGGCCAAGGGAGGCCTCAAGGTCGCGGGCCACGTCCAGACGCCCGAAGGGGCTTCGCGCGCGATCGAGGCCGGCCTCTGGTCGATCGAGCACGGTATGGCGCTTTCCGAAGAACACCACAAGCTGATGGCCCAAAAAGGCATCTACCTGGCCTCCACGGATACCCCCTTCACCGCCTATTCGGGTTCGAAGGAGGCCTTCGAGGGCATTGTCACCAAGCTCAAGAGCGCCTGGAAGAACGGGGTGAAGATCACCTTCTCGACGGACATGGACTACTGGAAGACCGGCAATGACATGAACCGAGGCGAGCTGACCATCAACTTTCTTCTGACCTGGAAGGCGGCCGGCATACCCAACGCGGACATCCTGAAGGCGATGACGGTCACCGGCTATGAGTGCGCGCAGATCGAGAAAGAGCGTGGGCCGATCAAGCCCGGGATGTTCGCGGACATGATCGCGGTCAAGGGCAACCCCCTGGATGACATCGACGCGCTGCGCGATGTGCGCTTCGTCATGAAGAACGGGATGGTCTTCAAACGCGACGGCGTCATGACGCCGGAGAAATTCTTCCACGCCGGGCCGGTGAACGGGTGGCGCAAGCGCTGACCCTCTGATTCGAAACCGGTGCGCCTTCCGGTTGACCCGCCTGCGGGCCCGGGTCTCTTGCGGCCGTCCTGCTCAGGGCGTCCAATGGGAATTGGAGCAGCCGGAACAACCCCAGCACAACCAGCGTTCCAACCAGCGTTTGACCCGTCGCTCCCGAGAGCGGTACTGTCCCGGGATCTCGGGCGAGTGGCGTCGCCGCTTCGGCCCGGGCTTAAATAGGAGGAGGAAAAGATGAGCAGTCTTTCAGGCTTGAGATGGTTGGTTGCCAGGGCGGTCGTTCTGGTCGCCGTGTTGCCCCTCTTCAGCCCCGTCCTGGCCCAGGAGAAGGCTGGGCCGTCGAAGACCCTGTATGCGCGCATGGGCGGATATGACGTGATCGCCGCGGTGGTGGACGATTTCTTGAGTCAGTTGGCTGCGGATCCCGCGTTCCGGCGCTTCGGCCAGGGCCGAAGCCAGAACACCTTGGTGAAAGGGCGTCAACTGATCGTCGATCAGATCTGTCAGTTGAGCGGCGGCCCCTGCCTCTACATCGGCCGAGACATGAAGCCATCGCATGGCGGCCTGGCCATTACCGACGCGGAGTGGGAGTCCTCGGAAAAGAAGATGATTGCGTCCCTGCAGAAGTCCAAGGTGGGCGAGGTGGACCGGCAGGAGTTCATGGCCATGATCAACAAGCTCAAGCCGGACATTGTGGAGCCCCCCGCCCCCCAGGCGCCGGGCGCGACCTATGACGGATCTCGGGTCTATGCCGAAAGCGAGGTGGACAAGTCGCCCCTACTTGTCACCCACGAGCTCCCCAAGCCCAACCTTCGCCCCTCTCAGGTGGTCTCCGTCACGGTTTCGTGGGTGGTCACCGTCGAGGGATCTGTCCACGACCCAAGCATTGTTGCCTCCGCGTCGCCCGAGGTCGACGTGCTTGTCGTGGAGGCCATCCGCACGTGGCGATACGCGCCGGGGGAGAAAGATGGGAAGGCCGTTCCAGTAAGGATCCTGCGTACGTACACATTCGGTTCGGGAACCAAGAACTAGTCAGTCTCCGGTCCGACGGTGAAAGCATGGGCCTGCCGGTGTCGTTTGCCGGAACGCGAGTCCTCGTCCGGCCGCGGTTTTTCAGCGGCCGACAGCCGTCCTCAGGACTGCCTCCAGCTCGTTGGGGGTAGGATCTGTCGATGGCTGCCCCCTTGAAGGTGCGAGACGTCATGACCACCAGCCTGGTCACCCTGTCACCCGAGGACAATTTGATGGATGCGCTTCAGTTGATGCGCCTCCGGAAAGTCCGCCGCATCCCCATTGTGGTGGGGGACAAACTCGTCGGTCTCCTCACTGAGGGGGACCTGAAACGAGCCGAGCCTTCGACTCTCACCGAGACCGAGGAGCGCTTCACCCAGGTGATGGAACAGACCCAGATCCTGCAGATCATGGTCCACAATCTGCTTACCACCACGCCCGATACGCCACTGCTCGATGCCACCCGTATCTTGCGGGCGAACAAGTATGGGACCTTGCCCGTGCTTGAAGGCGACAAACTGGTCGGCATCCTCACCGATAACGACCTCCTGGGCGCCCTTGTGAAGGTGCTTGAAGATAGAGCCTGAGCAGACTCAATTTGCCTTTGGTGCATATGCATCAGAGCGTTCGCCTCGGACCCTGTGCTACAACCGTGGTGAGCGCCGAGACGCGCCCGCAGGCATTTCGCCAGGGGCGCAACCGTCGCTTCGCTGAAGGAGACAAAAAACCATGTTGCGCGCCGCCATCCTTGTCCTGCCCTTGTTCCTTATCGCCTGCAGCGAGACCGCCGCCACCGCGGCCGCGGATGGCCGCGCTCCGGCCAAGGCCCAGACCGGCAAGCCCATCCTCCCGTCCGGCATCGTCCAGTCGGATGACCTGCGGGTCACGGGCGCCGTGCTCGAGACCATGAACGCAGGCCCCTATACGTACGTGCGCCTGAATACGGCCGACGGCGAGATCTGGGCGGCGGTGAACGAGGCCGCGCTCGCGCCAGGCGCGGAGATCACCATCGGAAACGCGATGTGGATGGAGAAGTTCGAGAGCAAGACCTTGAATCGCAAGTTCGACCGCATCCTGTTCGGCAGCCTTCTCGGTGGAGACGAAGCGGTTGCCCTGCCGCCTGGACATCCCTCCACCCAGCAGATGACGGGAGCGCAGGCCCAGGCCGCAGGAGCTGGTGCCGGCACGGCTGCGGCTGCCGATCTGAAGGTTGAGAAGGCTCCGGGCAAGGACGGCCGGACGATCGCCGAGATCTACGCTTCCAAGGCCGCGCTCAAGGGCAAGGACGTGGACGTGCGCGGCGCCGTGGTCAAGTGGAACCCCGACATACTGGGTCGCAACTGGGTGCACTTGCGCGATGGCTCAGGATCGCCCGAAAGGCAGGACAACGACCTCACCGTGACCACCAGCGA
>JAENWE010000298.1 GCA_016650185.1 Vicinamibacteria bacterium
CCCCAGCTAAAAAGCGCAGGCCGAATTCACTTCGGCTGAAGCGCTCGGGGGTATGGGGGGCTGAGCACGAGAGTCCGTCTGGACCCTGCGGCCCCCCAGCTAAAAAGCGCAGGCCGAATTCACTTCGGCCGAAGCGCTCGGGGGTGTGGGGGGCTGAGCACCGGGAGTCCGTCTGGACTCTGCGGCCCCCCAGCTAAAAAGCGCAGGCCGAATTCACTTCGGCCGAAGCGCTCGGGGGTTTGGGGGGCTGAGCACCGGGAGTCCGTCTGGACTCTGCGGCCCCCCAACTAAAACAAGGTATAGATGAAAGGGGCGACGGCGGTGCCCTGGGTAAGCACGATAAGGAGCCCGAGCAAAACCAGCATGACCACGATGGGTCCGAGCCACCACTTCTTCCGGACTTTCATGAAGGCCCAGAGTTCGGATACCAGGCCCAGTTTTTCGCGCGATTCTTCAAAAGCCATCGTTTTGGGAGTTTAGTCGAGAAGGTCGCAACGGGCTTCTGTAAGATCAGGGCCGCAGATCCGACCCGCCCTTGGGTCCCCAGCAAAATATGGAAGAGAACGAACGCACCGATCGACAGGCCCGCATGGGTTCGGACTATCTGCGTACGCAAGTCCGGGCGTGGATGGAAGGAGCGGGGGAGTCCGGCCGCAGGAAGGAGCTTTTCGAGCTGGAGATGTGGCTGCGCGCCCTGGACCGGTTCTTCAAGCCCGCTCATCACGCTCTCTCCGACGAACAGGTGAACGAGCTGCCCTACCGCGATTGGTCGGCAGAGCTCGCGGTGGTGGACCTGTGCCTGCTCCGCGTCGGCCAGCTCTGCTCCCAACTTCTACCCCGGGACCGGGTCGACGAGGCCCAGTTCAAGCGCTACGTCGATGGCTTCATCCGCGAATCTGAGAGCGGCGACCCCTATTTCGAACGGCTCCTCCGGGACGCTCGGCCCGAAGCCGGCCTGCTCGTCCTTCGGGGCACCCTCGAAGACGTGCGGCTCCTGGTGGCCGAGTCTCTTCGAGCGCAGAAGACGCCGCTCCAGATTTTCGAGTCGGTGGGGCGCATTTTCTCTCGCGAACTGCGACGGAATCCGCCTCTGGCCGCCTTGCTCGACAAAAAGTTCAAGCCCGTGTTCGACAAGGTGGCGAGTTCCGAAATCGCCGCCCTCATTCGCGCGCGGGAGGATCCGAACGAGCGCAATCCCGTGGCTCGGGTCTTCCTCGAGCTCTTCCGGATGCTCAAGTATCTCGAGTTTGCCGACCCCGACGGCCTGGCCGACGACCGGGCGAAGACGGCGGCCTGCGTGTTCTCGCTGGTCATCGCTGAGGCTCGGAATCTCGTCTCCTACATCGAGAAGCGCGCCCTCTCGGCTCTGCCTCACGGGAGCCAGGTTCGCGACGCCTGCGACTCAATCGCCTATTGCATGCCCATCGACATCAACAAAGTGGTGCGAGTCGAGCTCGCCGATCTTTCCGCGTCCCGGTCCGCGGAGAATGTCCGCGCCCGGATCGAGAACGCTCATGGAATCCTCAAGGACTGTTTTCAGCAGTCGGTGGTTCAACTGGCGGCGGCCCTCGACTCCAGTCTCACCGGGGTTGGCGTTTTCTCCGACTTCGTGACCAAGAAAGAACGCTCCCTGGCCCTCAAGGGAGCGCTTGAGAGCCTGCTCCGTTCGGTTCGGGATTTCTATGCGCGGGGAGATGAAGTGACCGCCCTCACCCTGCGGGAGAGCACCGCTCGGTTCTACGACCGCCAACTGCGTCACCTGATGTTTCGGGACTGGTCGGCGTTTGAGCAGTTTTTCGTCGAGATCCTGAAATGTAACTCTCTGGGCGCGTTGAAGCCCATCACCCACCGGTACGAGACCTTCCTCCAAACTCTCCTCCGCGAGGTCGAGAAGCGAGCGGTGCTGCAGTCTCAGGCGGCATGAGGGGTCGCGCCGGAGACTGGCGCGCACACGTTGTCCTCGTCGCCCTCTCCACCGGCCTGACCCTGGCTCTTGTCGAGGGTGCCGCCCGTGTTCTTTTGCGGCCGGAGCCGGCCGAACCCCTGGACGGAACTCCCATCTCTCAGCTTTCGTCGACCCTCGGCTGGACGACTCTCCCGAGCGGCTGGCAGCGCATCCGTCGACCGGATTTTGAGGTGACGGTCTCGATCAACTCCCGCGGTCTCCGCGGCCCCGACCTTCCTTACCAGGCGGCGCCGGGCCGCCGACGCCTGGCCATCATGGGAGACTCTTTCGCTCATGGATACTACGCGGAGGAGCCCGAAACCCTTCGGGGGAGACTGGCCGTGGCCCTACGGGCATGCCAAGTCGACGTATTGAACGCGGGGAGCCCTGGCTATTCCACGGACCAGGAATGGCTCTATTTCGATGAAGAGATCCAGAAGTACGATTCCCGCGAAGTCGTGCTGCTTTTCTACTACAACGATCTCCTGTTCAATGTCGAAGGCATCGGCACGGCGAATCGGGAGAAGCCATTTTTCCTGGAGAAAGAAGGTTCTTTGGAATTGGTCCCTCCTTCCTTCCGGACCCCGGTCGGCCCCGCCATCGAGGATTCGCCCACGCCTGCCAGGAATGCGCCGGTCTTCCGCCACTCCGCGCTGTGGGCGTTTCTGGCCGCCCGTCTCCAGCGCAGCCGCCCGGACTGGTCGCGAGCCCTTTCGGGCCACGGCCTCGTCCCTGAATTTTCCGCCACTCCTCCCGCCGAATACCTTCCCTTCGGCCCGGCCGACGCCGGCGAGCGTTCGCGTGTGGAGCAAATGTGGCGTGTGACCACCCTCATCCTTCGGCGATTTCGTGACGATGTCCGGGGACGAGGCGCCGGGATCTCCGTCTTCTATGTGCCCGCGCGATTTGAAGTGAACGATGAGGCCTGGACGTTCCTGCAACGGCGCTATGAGGCCGATCGACCGTGGAAACGGGAGGCGGTGAGCGGTCGGCTCGCGAGCGAGCTCAAATCCCTCGACATTCCACTGATTGACGCAATGACCGGATTCCAGGCCGCCGAAGGAAGCGCCCGAAAAGCGTACCTCGCAATCGATGGTCACTGGAATGGCCGCGGAAACGAGATCGCCTTCGAAAGCCTGCTTCCCATGATGCGGCGCGCATTTTCCTGTGCCTCGTAGCCTTTGGGCGGGTCAGGCCCTGGGCCTGATCGCGGTCCTGGTGACCGCCGCGGCGGCCTTCGGTCTGTCCACACGCCGCCTCGATCTGAACCTGGGTCCAGGGGACTCGCCGTTCGTGTCGGGCTTTGAACCGAACAACGATGTCGAGAACAAGGTGGGCTGGCATTGGACGACGTACGACGCCCAGGTCGAGCTCCCCTTCGTGGCCGCGGGTTCGGATGTCGAGTTGACCCTCCGATATGCCCGCATGTTTGGGGAGGAGGCGGTGGTGAATGTGCAGGTGGGTGGCGTGCCCACCGAGCCCTTCAAAGCTCGCGGCGGTGAGATCCGGACAACCACACTCCTGGCCTCCGGGGTGAGCGGCCCCCTCGTGGTGGGGGTGACCGTCGACTCGCACGAGCGTCGGAACATGGGCCTCCGGATGGATCGTCTCTCCATCGACGTGCCTTCAGGACCGCCGCTGCGGCTCCGTTTGGGGGCCGCTCTGATCCCCGTGACCGCCACCGCTCTTCTCTTCGCGGGCTTGCTGGCGCTCGGCGCCTCGCCCGCGCCCGCCGGCGGTCTGGCCTTGATCGCCGCCCTCGGCTTCGCGGCCCAGGCTTCCGTGAATCTCTTTCAGGCATGGAGGCAGGTGAGCCTCGCTCCGCAGATGCTGGTCGCCTCCACGGTTTTCTTGTTCGTGGGCAGGCGATGGCTGGAGCGCCGGATGTCGATTGAGAGGGATGTCTCGACGATCCTGGTCTCGGCCGCCCTTCTGACCATGCTCTTCAGGCTCGGCCTCGTCTCTCATCCTGATTTCTACTACCCGGATCTGCTCACCCACACTCGGGTAGCCGACGCCATTCGGAACGAAGGCCCGTCCTTCTTTCTTCATCCCGCTGATGCGCTGAATGCGCAGGGAGCATGGACCAAGCCGGTGCTGGGCGGTGTGTCCTCGCTGCCCTATGCCATCCTGTTCCATACGCCGTTCGCGATCCTCGCCTTCGTTTTCGATCTGTCGATCGATCAGATGGAGACGGTCATGAAAGCCGCGTCCTGTCTGATCTCTGTCCTCCCGATCCTCCTGGCTGCGGCCCTCGCCACCCGCCTGGGCCTGCCTCCGCTCGCCGCCCTTCTCCTCTGTGTGATTCCAACCTATGCCTCGCGTCTCAGCTTCGCGCTGCTCCCCGCTCTGCTCGGCCACGTGTTCGATCTCATTGCGTTGTTGAGCGTGGCTGTCGCTCTGGGCGCAGACGGACTGAAGTCCAGGCGATCGGTGGTCTGGGTGGTGAGCGCGCTTCTCGCCGGCCACCTTGCTTATACGTCGAGTGTCGTCAACGAGTCGCTATTCGTGGCGGTCCTGGCCCTGCTCTATCTGTGCACGGTTCGGCGAGGCGCCCTGGTGACCCTACGGATGGGTTTCGCCGAGGGCATGGCCGCGCTTTGCGCGTTCGGTCTGTACTACCGCCACTTTGTGGGGGACGTCTTTGGCCTGGCCGGCCGGCTCCTTGGCTCGGGGTCGGGCGCGCCCTTTGCTCCCTTGGCCTCGTCGGTTTATCCGATCGAGGGCTTCTGGAGCCTCCTGGTCGAAAGGACCCAGACCTTCTTTGGCTGGCCGTATGTGGGCCTGGCTTTTCTCGGGCTTGGCCTGGCCGGCGCTTCAGTGCTCAAGTCGAGAATCCTGCCGGCCTGGGTTTTGACCTATCTGCTATTGATCTTCCTGCGCGCCAAGATTCCCGATGTCTTCCGCTATGGGCATGAGACGCTGTTTCTGACTCCTCTGGTGGCTGTTCTCGCGGGCGCCGCTCTGGTTTTGACCTATAGACGGGGAGGAGTTCTCCGCCTGGCCTCCGTGGGGTCGGGCCTGGTCCTTTTCGGCGTCTCTTTATGGGAGCAATGGCTCTCCGTTTCGGACCAGCTGGGCAACGCGTCTTGATCTCGGACGCCGTTTCACCATCTGATAAGCTCAGCAAACCCCGCTACCTAAATGGCTGAGAAGAACCCGTTCGCGCGCTTTCTGTCCCACTTTCCCTCCGGAAAAGTCCTGTTCCGGGAGGGTGATGCGGGTGAGGACATGTACATCATCCAGTCCGGCCGGGTCGCGATCAAGAAACGCACCGGGGCCAACAAGGATGTCACTCTCGCGGTTCTCGAGAAGGGCGATTTCTTTGGCGAAATGGCCGTCCTGGAGCGCATGCCGCGCTCCGCCACCGCCGAGATGTCCGAAGCCGGCGACCTGATCGTCATTTCCGGCGACACCTTCGGCGACATGATCAAGTCGAACCCCGAGATCGCCTTCCGCATGCTCCGCAAGTACTCCATTCGGCTTCGCGAAATGGTGAAGCAGATCGAGACCCTGGGCAAGCAAGTGGTCGATTCGCATCCGACCAATCTGGGCGATACCGCGATCGCCATCCTACCCGTTCCCGTGACTCCGCCAGCCGAGGCGCTCGCCTATTTCATCTCCAAGGCCTCGGGGAATGTTTTCCCGGTCCACAAGAACGAGGTCCTGCTGGGTCGCTTCGATTCGGTCACCGGCACCGCGCCCGATGTGGACCTCACCAACGAAGACCAGGCCCGCAACATCTCGAGGCGCCACGCCCGGCTCGTGATCAAGCCCAATGGCTTCTTTATTGCCGAGGAAATCGGGACCATGAACGGGACATTCGTGGCGGGCGAGAAACTCGACAACAATGTCCTGCATCCGATCAAGGACGGCGACGAGCTCATGCTCTGCCGGTTGGCACTCACCTTCAAGGGTCCGCAGACCTAGCTGCTAGCCCGGGGCTAGGCCACTAACGCCCGTCGCGAAGGGCGATCTCAAGGGGTAGGGGCGACCACGCGAGTTCCGCGCGCGCCCGTCCGGTATCCAGGGAGACGTCCCTGGCCCGAGGCGCTCCAAGGTGTGAGGCCTGCGAGGCCCGGCGAAGGAGCCCGGAATCGAGACCGAGGGCCCTTGCCACCCTCTCGCCGAACTCGAATCTGGAGAGCCGCTCCGGGCCCCCGAGATGGAAAAGGCCGGTCAGTTTCGGCTGACGCAGAACCGCGTGGATCGCGTTCGCCACCGATTCGGGATCTATGGGGGTGCGCCATTCGTCCTCGTATAGCGTCACTGGTTCTTCGCTCCGCAGGCGATGGGCGATCCCCTCTGAGGCGCTCATCCTCGGTCCGTGCCCACGGCCGCAGACGAGGGCGACTCGGAGGATGACCGCAGCCGGTGACTCCTCCAGCGCTGCCGCCTCGGACCGCAGTTTCGATCGTCCATACTCCATGACCGGATCAGTTGGCGAGTCCTCTCTTGCGTGGGAGAAACCTCCACCGAACACCAGATCCGTGGAGATCGAGAGCAGGCGAATGCCGTTCCGGGTACAGGCGCGGGCCAGGGTGCGAGTCGCGGTTTCGTTGTCCCGTCGGGCGAGATCTCGTTCCCGCTCACAGACCTCGGCGTCCGCGAGGGCGGCGCAGTGGATCACGGCTTTGGGCCGGACGTGATCCAGAGTGGCTCGCACCACGTCCTCCTCGGCCAGGTCCGCTCCCACGGCAGTGATGCCGTCCGGGGCCCTGCGTCGTCGAGTCAGGCCGGTGACTTCGTGGTTCTCGGAGAGCAGAGTCGCGAGGCGACCGCCCAGAAGGCCGGAGGCTCCGGTGATCAGGATTCGCATAGGGCGACGCTAAACGTAAACTCCGGTCTTCACTTGGGGGTCGGCGAGAAAAATGGATGAGGGGCTGTTCATCACGTTTGAGGGGATTGAGGCGAGCGGCAAGAGCACGCAGGCGGAGGCTCTTGCCCGGATCTTCGGCGATCGGGCGCTCTTGACCCGCGAGCCCGGGGGCACGCCACTCGGTCGACGGGTTCGCGAGATTCTTCTCGATGCCACCACCACGCCGATTCCTGAGGTTGAGGCGCTGCTGTTTCTGGCCGACCGGGCGCAGCATCTTCACGAGGTGGTTCGGCCCGCTCTGGCCGCGCGGCGGGTGGTGATCTCCGATCGGTATCAGGATTCATCCCTCGCGTACCAGTCCGTGGGTCGCGGGGTGGGCGACCTCATCCCCATGGTCTTTGGCCAGATTGGCGGCCTCACTCCGGACATCACCATCCTCATTGATCTCGATGTCGATGTGGCCCTCGAACGCCTGCGCGCGCGGGGAGCCGCGAATCGTCTCGACGCCGAGGCCCCGGCGTTCCATGACCGGGTGAAACAGGCATTCTTGGACATGGCCCATGCCCAGCCTCGCCGCTTTGAGGTGTTCGATGGCGCGCTGGACGTGATTACGCTGTCGGCTCAGATTGCGTCGCGGGTGCGGGAACGACTGGGAGCTCGTGGGTGAGCGTCCCGTTTCCTGAGATCCTCGGCCACGAGTACGTTCGCGAAGGGTTGTGGCGATCCATTCACGAAGGGCGCCTCCATCACGCCCTGCTGATCCAGGGTCTTTCGGGGGTGGGGAAGCGGACGCTCGCGGAAACTCTCGGCCGGACCCTGTTGTGCGACGCGCCGGATCAGGGGCCTTGTGAGGAGTGCTCGCACTGTCGGCGGACTTCCCTGCACATCCATCCCGACCTGGTGATCATCGGCCGCGACGACATTCTTGGCATCGATGAGGAACTTATGGCTCATCGGGATGAGCGGGTCCGAAAAGGCAAGGAGCCGGTGGGGAGTCCGATCGACGTGGACTTCATGAGGAAGCTGGGGGGGTGGCTGACCCAGCGGCCCTGGGAGGCTCGGAGGCGTCTCGCCATCGTGGTCGATGCGGAGCGGATGAACGTACAGGCCGCCAATGCGTTCCTCAAGAGTCTTGAAGAGCCGGCGCCGGGCGCTGTGGTCCTGCTTACGTCCTCGGCTCCCACATTTCTGCGGCCCACGATCCGCTCGCGTTGCGCCTCGGTTCGCCTCTTGGGGGTGCCCCAAGGCCTCATCGAAGCCCATCTCATCAAGAACGGTGTTGGGGCGACCGAGGCCAGGGTCAGGGCTCAGGCGTCGGGGGGGAGTCTCGCACGGGCCCTGCAGACCCGCCCGCCTCTTTACGATCTGCGGGACCAACTCCTGCGGCGGTTTGGAGGCGGAAAAGACGCCGAAGTGGCCGCCTACGTGGCGTCCTCCATGGCGGCGAGCGCGGATGTCGATCGGCATGAGGCCCTTCACCTCTTTGCGACTCTGCTCCGCGACATCGCCGTGCTGCAGTCGGGAGGCTCCTCGGACCTGCTGGTTCACGTCGAAGTGAGCGACGCGGTGGTCCGCGCCGCTGCGGGGGACGTGGATGCTCTCGCCCTCTTCTCGAAGGTTATCGAGGCCCGCGAGCGAGTCGCCGGCAACGCCAACCGCGCCTCGCTCTGGGACGACCTGCTGCACGACGCCGGCAGCGGCGGGTAGCTACTGAACGGGCGATCGGCCGACGAGGCCGATCACGTCCTTTACGCTCATCACGTCGCCGTACTTGCCGTCGATGTCGATCAAGTTGGCTTCATGCGGGCCTGGAGCGCGGTCGCCCACGCATTCACGCGGCACGATGACCCGAAGACCGTGTTGCAGCCCGTCCACCGCGGTGGCGCGGACGCAGCCGCTGGTCGTGCATCCGGTCACGATCAGGGTGTCGACGCCCTGCGCATGCAGGGTGGAAGCGAGAGGCGTTCCAAAGAAGGCAGAGGCGTACTGTTTCTCGATCACCACCTCGGTGCGGCGCCTTCCGAGGGACGGGTCGATCTCGACGAGTCGCGACCCGCGCTGAAGAACGCTGAGCGAGGGCACCTTGCGAACGAAGATGCCGGCCTCAGTCATGGCCTTGTCGTAAGCGGTGGTGGTGAAGAAGACGGGGAAGCCGCGACGACGCATCGCGTTCAGGAGCGATTTCGTCGCCTTCAGCTCCCGGCTGAAGGCCCCGGCAAGGGGCGAGGTCGGGTCGGTGAAGCCGACGATAAAGTCCACCACCACGACCGCGGGCCGCAAGCCGAAGCCCACGCGCGATCCGAGACCGCGACTGCGATACAGATCGAGGGTTGAGATCGGCGGTTTCGCCGCGGGCGCTCTTCTAGATTGTGCCATTGGCCTTCAAAGCCTCAATGTCCGCGTCGGTTTTGCCCAGAACCGCCTTCAAAACCTCGACGCTGTGGGATCCGAGGCCAGGCCCCGGCCAGTCCGTGCCGCCCGGTGTGCCCGACAGCTTCGGCGTCATCGCCGGGAGCTTCAGAGGGCGCCCGCCCACCTCGACCTCTTCGAACATCCCCCGCGCGTTGTAATGAGGATCATTCACCATATCGCTGACCGTGTAGATCGAACCCACGGGCACCTGAGCCGCTTCGAGTTTCGCCACGACTTCCGCCGCCGACAGAGTGGCCGTCCAGGCCGAGATGGCCCCGTCGACCTCGGGCTCGTTACGGACGCGGTCAGCGTTCGTCGCGTACTCCTCGTCGTGGGCCATGTCGGAACGTCCGGCGGCGATCATGAGTCGCTTGAAGATCGAATCGCCGTTGCCGCCGATAATCACGTACAAGTCGTCACGGCACCGGTAGGTGTTCGTCGGGACGATTCCCGTCAGTTTGGTGCCCTCGCGCTCGCGGGTCAGACCGAGGCGATCGAACTCGGGAACGACGGCCTCCATCATGTTGAAGACCGACTCGTAGATGGCGACATCGATCTCCTGCCCCGTGCCGCCGCCCTCGCGACCCTTGCGGCCGGACCGGTTGTAGAGGGCCATGACGATGCCGAGCGCCGCATGCACCCCGGCGAGGGAGTCGCCAAGGGAAAGATTCGGGCGGCAGGGCGGACGGTCGGGGAAGCCGTTCACATACCGGAATCCGCCCACGCCCTCGCAGACCGACGCGTAGCCCGGCTTGTGTGAATAGGGCCCGGTCTGCCCGTAGCCGGAAACCCGGCAGTAGATGACGTCCTGGTTCTGCGCCTTGATGTCCTCGGGCCCGAGCTTCCACTTCTCCATGGTGCCGGGCTTGAAATTCTCGAGCACGACGTCGGACTTCCAGGCCAGTTCACGAGCGAGGGCGCGGCCCTCTTCCGTGCGCAGGTCGACGGTGATGCACTTCTTGTTGCGGCCGAGCGACCGCCACCACAGGGAGGTTCCATCGGCGTCGACGCCCCTCCAGATCCGAACCGGATCGCCTGTCCCCGGCGGCTCGATCTTGATCACCTCGGCTCCGTAGTAGGCAAGGATGGTTCCGGCGAAAGGGCCGGCCATCAATTGCCCCAACTCTAGAACGCGAACACCTTCGAGCGGCTTTGCCAAACGCTTATCTCCCTTGAAGGCCTGAGCCTATCGAAGAATCAGCGGCTCGGGCGTTCGGCGCTACCTTGAGCGGCCCATCTTGCGAGATCGAGACGGTGGATCTTGGCGTTGTGCCTTCGGTCCACGGGGAAGCGCGGGTGGAAGCGCACGTCGTCGATGCCGCTGATGAGGCGCGCCTCCTCTGTGAGGGAGGCGTTCTCGACCCCTTCGATCACGAGAACCGGGCGGGCCTGACCATCCGAACCCAAACCCACCAGGGCCACGCGCGGGAACCGGGCCGCTCCCGAGAAGCGGCACTCGATCTGGTCGGTGAACATGGGCCCGTCGGCGGCGCGCACCGCCTCAGCCTTTCGACCGCAGAACCACAGGCGACCCTCCTCATCCAGGTACCCGAGATCGCCCATGCGGTGCCATGTGGAGTCGCCGTCGTCGATCTTGGATGCCGCGGTGGCATCGTCGCGGTTGTGATACGCCCTTGTGACCACACCGCCGCGGACGCAGATTTCGCCCACGACGCCCCTCGCCACCGCCGGCTCGGCTTCGATCGACCGGATCGTCTCGTCGTGAATAGGAACGATTCGCAGATCGATGGTCGAGGCCGGCACGCCCACGCACGTCCCCGCCCCCGCTTCGATCTTCCCTCCCACCGCCTCGACCTGACGGCCGGAGATGGTGGCCACGGGGAGTGATTCGGTGGCGCCGTAGGGCGTGTGCACATCCCCGTCCTCGGGCAGGATTCGGCGCATCGCGCGAACGAGCTTCAGGGGCACCGGAGCGCCCGCCATCAACACCCGCTTCAGGCCGGTGAGGCGCACGCCCTCGGCCTCGCACCAAGGCGCCACCCGCGACCAGATGGCGGGAGAGCCAAAAGCGGATGTGGCCTGGTGCCGGGTGATGGCTTCGACGATTTTTTCCGGACGGCACAAGGCGGGCCGAGCGGGGTCGATATCGGGAATGACGCTGGTCATTCCAAACGCGGCGTCGAACAAGGAGAACAGGGGGAAGGCGGCGAGGTCCACTTCGCCCGGTCGGAAGTTGTACAAGGCCTGAAGAGCGTCGCGCTGAGCGAAGAAGTTGGCGACCGAATAGCGAGCGCCCTTCGCGGGCCCGGTGCTTCCCGAGGTGAAGAGCACCGCGGCCAGATCGTCGGGCCTGAGTTCCGCGCGGATCGAGTCGCCTTGTTCTTCGGCCGAAGCGACGCCTCCGGGCTGAAGACGGTGGCCCAGTGCTCCCATCAGCGACGGTCCGATCACGAACTTCCGTTCAATCGTGGAGAAGGCGTGAGGCAAAAGGAGGCGTGCGACCTGCGCTTTCGGGACGCCGATCAGAGTCTTGGCCCTGGTGGTTTCAACGCACTTCAAGAAGGCGCGGAATCCCATGCCGGGATCGATCATGACCGGTGCCGCTCCCAGCCGAAGGAGGCCGTAGAAGAGCGTGATGAGGGGGATGCCGGGCGGTACCATGACGAGCGCCAATTCACCTCTCGCTACCCCACCCGCTCCAAGCGCCCGGGCATGAGCGTCGACGGCGGCGTCGAGTTCTCCGTAGGAGATCCGGTTCCAGCCGCCCCGCCCGTCCGGGGCGATGATGGCGTCGCGCCCTGGCGCCTTCCGCGCCGATTCCGCCAGCAGGTCGGCGACGTTCAAGAGGCGAAGTCGCGGATTCGCGCGATCACGCCGTCGGGCTCGTCCTCGATCAAGTAGTGGCCGGCGTCATCGAACTTGTGAACGTACGCGTGAGGGAAGCGTCGCTGCCATTCTTCGCGAAAATGCGGGGTGAAACACCAATCGCGTTCGCCCCAAAGAATCTGCATGGGTTTCCGGAGCGTCTTGAGGCCCTCCTCGATGAGGCCAAGCGTCGCCCATGAACGATGGGTGGCCGTCATCGGAATGTCCCGCACAAAGTTCCAGATGCCGATCCGGCGACGCCAGGACGCGTAGGGCGCCAGGTAGCCGGCGCGAACCTCGCGAGCCAGCGGATGAGTGGTGGTCATCGTCGTCGCGGCGCGGGCGAAGCCGTTGAGGCCGCGGGTGATGAATTCCCCGAAAAACCTCGCGCGGCAGATCGCGATTCGTTTGGGCAGGCGAGGGATGAAGAAGGCGGCGGTGTTCATGACGGTGATCCGCGCGATCCGATCGGGCCGGGCCAGAGCCAGACCCATCCCAATGGCGCCGCCCCAGTCGTGGGCAACCAGCGTGATCTTTCGTAGATCCAGGGCATCCACGAACGCGATGGCGTTCGTGACGTGGTCGGCGAGAGTGTATGAAAATCCGGCGGGGCGGTCGGAGAGGCCCATGCCGAGATGGTCGAAGGCGACGACGCGATGGAAAGGACGCGCCTCCGCGATCAGCCGCCGATAGTGAAACGCCCACGTGGGGTTCCCGTGCAGGCAGAGGATGGGACCCGCAGCCCTTGGACCTTCGTCGACGTAGTGGATTCGTCCGGCCGGCACTTGAAGAGTGCGGCTTTCGAAAGGGAAGAGTTCACGCCATGCCGGAGAGGCCACTGGAGACAGTCTGTGGCGTTCTACCAGGTCACGCTCATCATGGTGACGTTCAGGCCGGAGCCAATCCCCATGAGGGCGACGTGATCGCCTTCCTTGACCCGGCCGGACTCGGTGGCGAGGGCCAGGGTCAGGGGCACCGCGGCTGGACCGACATTGCCGTGGGTGGGGTAGGAGAGCACACACTTCGCGACGTTGATCCCGAGGGCCTCGACCAGGGCCTGCATGTGGGACGCGCCCACCTGGTGGCAGATGTAGTGACCGATACCCTGTTCCGACCACCGGTTCAGCTGATTCGAAGCGACGCCCCAGGTTTTCTGAGCGAGGACGACACCGGCCTTGAGGAGGCGAGTGGAATCGGTGACCATGCGTTCGGCCGTGCCCATACACAGGCGTGAGTTCGCGGTATCGGCGAGCGATACGCAGCCGTTGACCCGGTGGGTGGTCTGTGACAACGAGCCTTTGGTGAGCACCATGGCCACGGCCGCGGAGCCAAGAGTCAGCGTGGCGAAGGCTTCCCAGAAGTCGCGCAAGGTGGTGTTCGGATCCTGGAGGCGGGTGATGGTCGCCTCGACCACGTCGCCCGCGCTCTCGCCGTCAACGAGGAGGGCGTAGTCGGCCACCCCGGATTCCAGCATCCGGCCCGCGACTTCCATTCCGTTCAGGAAACCGAGGCAGGCGTTGGCCAAATCGAAGTTGCGGCATTCCTGGTTGAGGCCCAGATCCCCATGAACCAAGCTCGCCATCGAGGGCTCGAGATAGTCCTTGGAGACGGAGGTGCTGATCAGAATGCCGACCTGATCCGGCTTGATCCCCGCGCGCTGAATGGCCCGCTTGGCCACATCGGTGGCCGCCTGATGCATGGGCAGACCGCGCGGCCAGAATCGGCGTTCGATGATTCCGGTGAGCTGGAGCATCGCGCCGACCGGGATCTTGAACCGCCGCAAGACCGGATCGAGTCGGCGCACCAATTGCTCGGTGGACACCGCCACCGGCGGAAGCTCGTACGCGATCGACTCGATCGCAAGGTCGTTGAACTTCACAATTGCCGTTAATTTACTGGGCGGCGGTGCGCCGCGTCAACCCTGGCGCCCAAGGGACAGGGGTGTTTGGGGCGCGCCAGCCCCCTATTTGGGGTCGGATTCCGGGGCGCCGGAGGCATTCCCGATTGCGGGATCCGAGGCTTCACGCCTCAAACGGCCCGTTTGTTCAAGCGAGTGACGGAGAAGAAACTCGACCTGGGCGTTGATGCTGCGTAGATCATCATCGGCCCAGCGCTTGAGGGCGAGGAAGGTACGCTCGTCGAGACGCAGCAGGAAGGATTTGCGATCAGCCACTTCGGGATGGGTCCATATGAGAATCGGAGCGCCCCGGCCCAAAAGGCGCGGGGCGTTTCGCATGTCTGGTCAATAGATCGACCCAGTATTGACGACGGGCTGGGCCTCACGATCGCCACAGAGCACAACGAGCAGATTGCTGACCATGGCAGCCTTGCGTTCCTCATCAAGGTTGACCTTGCCGGACTTTTGCAGAAGGTCGAGCGCCATCTCGACCATACCAACCGCTCCCTCGACGATGCGCTGGCGAGCCGCGATAATGGCGCCCGCCTGCTGGCGCCGCAGCATCGCGGCGGCGATTTCCTGCGCGTAGGCGAGGTGCGAGATTCGAGCCTCAATCACCTGAACCCCGGCCTTGTCCAGACGCTCCTGAATCTCGGCCTTCAGGCGAGTGGCCACCTCGGCGGTGCTGCCGCGCAGCGAAAACTCGCCTTCGATGTGCGTGTCGTAGGGATAGTGGTTGGCCAGGGTTCGGATGGCCGCCTCGGTTTGAACCGTGACGTAGTGTTCGTAATCGTCCACTTCGAAGCAGGCCTCGGCTGTGTCCACGACCTTCCACACCACCACCGCGCCGATTTCGATGGGGTTGCCGTCATGATCGTTGACCTTGATCTTGGCGCTTTCGAAGTTGCGGATTCGCAACATGATCGAGCGCTTGGTGTAGAAAGGGTTGGCCCAGCGAAGGCCGTCCTCCTTCACGGTCCCGACATAGTCGCCGAAGAGCTGGAGGACTCGAGCCTCGTTGGGATTGACGACGAACAGACCGCCCAGGCAGAAGAGGCAGACGAACCCGGAGAGAAGGAAGAGGATCCCGCTCACCGGGGTTTGGGCATTCAGGGCCAGGACGCCGAATCGCAGGAAAGCGCCGGCTGCGAACAGAAACACGGGCAGCATCAGAAGGCCCGGCAGGGTGGAAATTGCTTTTTCAGTGTTGATGGACTTTTTCATAGTGATCTCCAAGTGATATCACTAAGCTATCTCATCAATAAGGGATTGTCAAGCTCGTCGTCGCTTCACCCCAGCAAAAACCCCTTCCGCCGTCCACTGCCTGAACCAGCGGGAAAAGTCCTCGACGGAAGCTCGCTTCGATCCTCGGCGGGCCAGGGAACGACGCACCACATCCCCAATGGGCTTCCCGGCCACGACGTCCTCCAGCACCGCGAACGCGGCGGCCGAGACGTTGAGCCGGTACAGCGCGTAGCTGCGCCGAAAGGCGAGGACAAAGGATGCCTGTTTCGACGGCTTGGGATGGTTGTGGTTTTCGTCCTGCACGGAATCGAGGTAGGCCTCGGCGTTCCAGCTCAGCGCCACCAGGCGGACCGAGGGCACGGTCTGGAGCCGGATTTTCTCGATCTGCGCGGGCGGGATCGCCTCGAACGTTTCGGCCTTGAGGGTCGGCGACTCCTGCTCATCGAAGGCCTCGGTCAGGGCCAACTCCAGTCGAGCCAGATCGAGCAGGAACGGTCGCGGCGAGAACCTCCGCTGCCGAGCCAGAAAGGCTGGGACGTGGTCGCCCAGCCGATTGAGGGTATAGCGCCTCGACGGGTGCGCCTTCGTATAGGCCATCACGAAGTCCTGGAAGTGATGGCCTAGGAAATGCTCGAGGCCGGGATAGTCGGCGGCGAGGGCATCGTGCATCCGCAGGGGGTACATCTGCTGGTAGACCGCGATCCGCTCCTTGGGCGAGAGGGTTGGGGACGGGAGCAGGACGTCACCGATCTTCCGGGCGGGCAGATGACGACTCGCGGCGGGGGAGCGCAGGGCCTGAGCGGTGTCGCCTGCGTGCACAACCACCGCCTGCATCCATTTTTGGAGCCGGGCGAGCCTCACAAAGGCAGGCCGCGGCGGAACCTGGCCGCTTTTCTCGCTTCCGCTACGACCACATCGAACGTCGGGATGTCCTCGTCCCATTCGTACAGCGTCGCCACCCGCCCCGTCTTCTTGCAGGCGTGTGCGTAGAGCTGCCAGACCTCGTCAATCGCGTGGTCGGAATGGGTGTCGACGATGTGGGTGCCCTTGTTCGTGTGCCCGGCGAGGTGGTACTGCACGACGCGATCGGCAGGAATGGCGTCGATGTACTCGATCGGATCGAATCGGTGGTTGAACGAACTCACATAGACGTTGTTCACATCGAGGAGAAGCCCGCAGTCCGCTTCCTTCGCCAGACGAGCCAGGAACTCCCACTCCGGCATGCTGGAGTGAGCGAATTCGACATACGAAGAGGGGTTTTCCAGGACCAGCGGCCTTTCCAGGATCTGCGACACCTGCTTCGCCCGCTTGACCGTGTGAGTCAGAGCCTCCTCGGTGTAGGGCATGGGCAGAAGGTCGTGAGTATTGCGCCCCAGCACCCCCGTCCAGCAGAGATGATCCGAGACCCAATGCGCCTTCGTGCGATCGGCGAGGGCCTTGAGCTTCTTCAGGTGTTCGCGATTCAAAGGATCGGTGCTGCCGATCGACATCGACACGCCGTGGAGGGCCACCGGGTAGCGCTCGGCCACCTGATCGAGGATGTACATCGGCCGGCCGCCGGTGTCCATGTAGTTCTCGGAGAGGATCTCGAACCAGTCGATCTTCGGCCACTTGGAGACGATGTGCGAATAGTGCGAGGTCCGCAGGCCGATGCCGATCCCGAGATCCTTGAATCCGAAGCGATTGCCTTTCGGCTTGGAGGTCATGGAATTTCCAGTGTAGAAGAAAAAGGCCGCGGGGAAAAAGCCCCGCGGCCCAGTTACGCACGGCGTCGATCGACTACTTCTTCGGAGCGGGCGCCATGTGCTTCGCGTTCACAGGCACGCCGCAGCCGCCTTTGCCCTTGCAGGTGTTCTTCCCCGCGCAACCGGCGTCGCCAGGGGCGCAGCCGCCCTGGCCCTTGCACTCGTTCTTGCCCTTGCACTCGTGCTTGGCGGAGGTGGCGCAGCCACCCTTGCCCTTACACTCGTTCTTGGCCGCGCAGCCGCCCTTGCCCTTGCATGAGTTCTTGCCCGCGCAGCCGGCGTCGCCGGTTTTGCAGCCACCCTTGCCCTTGCACTCGTTGGCGCCCTTGCAGCCGCCCTGACCCTTGCACTCGTTCATGCCCTTGCAGACGTGCTTGGGGGCCTTGTCGGCAGGCTTCTTGTCTTGAGCGAAGACCTTGGTTCCAGCCACGACACCCGCGGCAATGCCCGCGATCGCTTTTGTGAAATCTCGACGCTTCATAATATTCCTAGACTCCTTGAGCTCACGCCCGCTTCGAAGCGGCTCCCCACGCCGCCGGGCGTAAACCATTGAATGGGGACCATGGGTTGTTTAAGTTCGGACCAGGGACACCCCTGGACGCAGAGTGCTTCCCAGTCTACGGCCAAACTTCCCTTTTGGATGGTCGTCGCTCGGAAAAAGTTTCAGGCGGCTGATGACTGCTGAAAAGAGGGGGGCGGGTATGAGCTTCTCGGCTTCTTCCGAGTCTTGGATGCTTCCTGAAACACAGATGGAAATCCCGACGAAGAAAAGAAGAAAGAACACCTCTTTCATGTTAGGTTCACCCTGCTTCAAGAGGAGGCCGATCGGAGCCCGCCATGGGCCGATCGGACCTCCTAAGGCGCCGTCACGATGCCTCCTCTCACCACGGACGCTCTGGTTCTGCGAACGCTTCCGCTGGGGGAAATGAGCGTCGTCGCGGTGCTCCTCACGAGGAGCAAGGGGAAGGTGAGGGCTGTCGCCAAGGGCGCGCGCGGCCCAGGCCACAGGTACCAGTCGTCCCTGCAGCCCCTTTCCGAAGTGCGCACTACGTTGTACGGTCGTGAAGGGACGGAACTGTTCCGGCTCGGCGCGGTTGAGCTCCTCCGTTCCTCAGAACCCCCAAACAGCAATCTCGAAAGTCTCCTCGCGTTGGAATACTGCGCCGAATTGTTCGAAGCCTTTCTCCCGCCCGAGGCGAGGGACGACGACGCCTACCGACTGGGCCGCTCGTGCGTCACGGCGCTCAAGCAGCGCGGACCGGCCGGGACCGCGGTGATGAGGTATGCGGAGGCCTGGACGCTCAAGCTTCACGGCCTGTATCCCTCTCTCTCGCGTTGCCTCGCCTGCCGGCAGCCGATCACCATGGGGCTCTGCTTCGATCACACCGACGCGCGGGCGGTCTGTTCGAACTGCGGCTCGAAGCGGACGGAGATTCTCGATGCCGACTCGCGGGCCCTCCTTCGGTCGGCGCTGCGCCTGTCTCCTTCTAACTTCGCCCTTCGCACCGAGGGCATTGACCTCACTCCCATCGCAACGTTTCACCGGGTGCTGATCGAAAGCCATTTGGGGCGATCTCTGAATTCATCGCGAGTCATCGAGAGCGTTCTCAGAGAGACGGTACGACCGTCATGAGATTGAGCCTGCAGGGCATCATCGCGATGTTGAATTCGTTCTGGGAAGCGAACGGCTGCCTCATCCAGCTGGGCGCCGATACCGAAGTGGGTGCTGGGACCATGCATCCCGAGACGTTTCTCCGCGTCCTGGGCCCCGACCCCTGGAAAGTCGGCTACGTCCAGCCGTCGCGTCGTCCCACCGACGGCCGGTATGGCGACAATCCGAATCGCCTCTACAAGCATCACCAATACCAGGTCATTCTCAAGCCGGCGCCCGCCGATGTGCAGGACCTCTACCTCGATTCCCTCCGGGCCCTGGGTATTGACCCGGCCGATCACGACGTTCGTTTCGAGGAGGACAACTGGGAATCACCGGCCCTCGGGGCGTGGGGGATTGGCTGGCAGGTTCTCCTGGACGGTCAGGAGATCACGCAGTTCACCTATTTTCAGCAGGCTGGAGGCATCAGCCTGTCGCCGATTTCCGCCGAGATCACTTACGGGCTTGAGCGCATCGCCATGTATCTCCAGGACAAGGCGGATGTCTTCGAGGTCGCGTGGGCGCCGGGCGTGTCATACCGGACGGTCCGGCATGAAGAAGAGTTCGAACTGTCTCGCTACAGCTTCGAGCTGGCCGACGTCGATCTCCACATGAAGCTCTTCGAAGGCGCCCTCGGTGAAGCGAAGCGCCTGCTCGAGACCGCGGGGCCGCGGGTGGCGCTCGCGGCCTACGACTGGGTCTTGCGGGCGTCGCATGCGTTCAACGTGCTCGATGCGCGGGGCGGGATCTCCGTCACGCAGCGAGCGTCGATGCTGCTGCAGATCCGCCGGCTGGCCTGCGGCGTGGCCGCAGCCCATGTTGAAGATCGCTGGCCCGTGAAGACGGAGGCCGGCCGTGGCTGAGTTTCTGTTCGAGATCGGTTTTGAGGAGATGCCGGCGCCCTGGCTCTCCGGTCTGGCCGACCAGCTTCGCTCCCGGTTCGCTTCGGTTGCCGGAGAGGAGCGGCTGGCCCCGTCCGACGTTCGCGTCTTCTGGACCTCGCGCCGTCTGGTTCTGGTCGCTCAGTTGAAATCTCGCCAGGACGATCGGATGGTGGTCGAATGGGGTCCCGCCGCGAAGATCGCGAAGGACGCTTCCGGGAACTGGTCGAAGGCCGCGGAAGGGTTTGCGAAAAAGCAATCGGTGAGCCTTGATGTCCTGACTCTTTCGCCCAAGGTTGAAGGATCGGCGGATCTTCATGTGTCGGCGAGGAAGCACCTTCTCGGTCGACCGACCCCTGAGGTGCTCGCGGGAGTGCTGCCCACGCTTCTCCGCGGCTTCAACTTCCCCAAGCGGATGAACTGGGATGCCTGGCTCGACGATGGCCGGGGGGCTTTCGAATTCGGCCGGCCGATTCGGTGGATGGTGGCCCTCTTCGACGGCAACGTGGTCCCGGCCACCATCTTCGATTGCGTCGCCGGAGCCAAGGCCGGGCCTCGGGTGGCGAGCGGCCGCCGCTCGATGGGAAATCGTTTCTACCCGCGCGGCGCCTCCGATCGGGGCTTCGACGTGCGATCGTTCGCCGAACTTGAAGCCGGCCTCAACGCCCGGTTCGTGATCCTCGATCCCGCGAGCCGCGCCGAACGGATCCGAGCTCAAGTGGTCGTCGCGGGCGGCGACCCATCGGGCGAGGCCGCTCCTCTTCTTCACGAATGGTCGGATCTCGTCGAATATCCGACTGTGGTGGTCGGGACGATTCCCAAAGAATTCGCGGACTTGCCCGACGAGGTGCTCAATACCGTCCTCGCCCACCACCAGAAGGCGGCGACGCTTCCTCGCGACCAGGATGGCGCGCCGCGCTTCGCCGCCATTTCCGGGGTTGATGACGCCGCGGTTCAGAATGCCGCACGCGGTCAAGAGCGGGTCATTGTGGCCCGCCTCAAAGACGCGCGGTTTTTCTACGACGAGGACCGCAAACGGACTCTCGAAAGCCGCGTTGATGAACTCGCAGCGATCACGTTTCAGAAAGGCCTGGGATCCTATAAGGACAAGGTTATGCGGATGGAGTCGGTGGCTAGGCGAGAAGCGGAGGTGGCAACACTAAGGCCCGATGCCGAGGCCTGGACCGACGCAGCAGAGGCCCTTCGACTCTCCAAGGCCGACCTTGTCACGCAGATGGTGAGGGAGTTTCCTGAGCTGCAGGGACAGATGGGTGGGATCTATGCCCGGCGATCGAAAAGTCCGCGGATCGCTGACGCGATTGCGCTCCACTATCAGGCCTCGCCAACTCCGACTGCTGGGACGGCCATAAGCCTCGTGTCGGCTGCGACGTCGTGTGTCGACAAACTTGACACCTTGGTTGGTCATTTTCGTATTGGGGACGCGCCCACCGGCAGTGCGGATCCGTATGCCTTGCGCCGCGCTGGGCAAGGCATAGTTCGAACGTTGCTTGAACTTGATCCGGGCGCCGTCAAGCTGGCGACCGTCGCCAACCGGCTGAACGATGCATATTCAGATCAACTCGGGCACCCTCAGAGCAAGCCCGAGGTTCTTACGCGCATCGGTGAGTTTCTGGTGGATCGTCTCCGGCACGTCCTGCAATCCCGCGGGTACGATGCCTCTGTGATAGACGCTGTTCTTGCGGCGAGGGAGAGGAGCAGTGCGAGGAGTGGGCGCAACACGGCACTTGAGAACCTTCCCTTGGTCGAACACGATATTCAAGAACTGTCGCGTCTCTACGCAGAGCAGCGAGAGGTGTTTGATGGTCTTGCGGAGGCGTTCAAGCGCGCGAAGAACATCGTTGGGGACACGCCTGCCGGGGTTGTGGATCCGGTCAGCTTCGTCGAGGATGTGGAACGAGCCCTTTTCGCGGCGATCATCGAGGCCGAGGGCACGCCCGGGTCTGATCCGGCGGCTCGGCTCCGCGCTGTGGCGGCACTTCGCGCGGAAGTTGATGCCTTTTTCAAGGGCGTCATGGTCAACGCCGACGATCCCAGGCTTAAGGCCAATCGCCTCGCCCTCCTTTCCAGACTTTTAAACCTCGTTTACGAGGTCGCGGATCTATCCAAGCTGGCCACGCCTACAGGCGAACGCCCAGCTTCTTCATAGGAGAAAAACAAAGTGCCCAAGTTCGTTTATTTTTTTGGCGGCGGAAAAGCCGAAGGCCATCGGGAAATGAAAGACGCGCTCGGCGGCAAGGGTGCGGGCCTCGCCGAGATGACCAACGCCGGACTTCCAGTGCCGCCCGGGTTCACCATCTCGACCAAAGCCTGCGCGGTCTTCGAAGAGAACAAGGGGTCTCTGACTCCCGCCATCGAGGATGAGATCGCGGAAGCCCTCGCGCGCCTCGAGACCCTCATGGGCAAGTCCTTGGGACACGCGGCGGATCCGCTTCTCGTTTCGGTGCGGTCGGGGTCCAAGTTCTCCATGCCCGGCATGATGGACACGATCCTGAACCTCGGCCTCAATGACCGATCCGTGGTCGGGCTCAAGGAAAAGACGGGAAACGGTCGTTTCGCCAAGGATTCCTATCGGCGTTTCATTCAGATGTACTCGAACGTGGTTCTGAACATTGACAAGAACCTGTTCGAGCACGAGCTGCAAACGGTCAAGAAGACCGCGCGGGTGAAGGCGGACGTCGACCTGTCCGAGCAGAACCTCGACGCGGTCATCCTCCGCTACCAGGCCGTGGTGCTCAAACAAACGGGCAAGCCGTTTCCGCAAGATCCCAAGGATCAGCTCACCGGCGCGCGCGACGCGGTATTCCGGAGCTGGGGCAATCCGAGGGCCGTCACCTATCGCCGCCTGAACGACATCCCGCACGACCTGGGGACCGCGGTCAACGTTCAGTGCATGGTCTTCGGGAACAAGGGTGACTCGTCCGCCACCGGCGTGGGCTTCACCCGGAATCCCTCCACCGGCGCCCGCGAGTTTTACGGAGAGTTCCTGCAGAACGCGCAGGGCGAGGACGTGGTGGCGGGCATCCGCACTCCGCACCCCATCACCGATCTCCAGCAGCTCATGCCCTCCGCCTACAAGCAGTTGCGCGAGATCACCACCCGCCTGGAACGTCACTACAAGGACATTCAGGACTTCGAGTTCACCATCGAAGAGAACAAGCTCTTCATGCTCCAGACCCGCAACGGGAAGCGCACGGGTCTGGCCGCGGTGGCGATCGCCGTCGATCTCGTCGACGAGGGAATCCTGACCAAGACGGAGGCGCTCATGAAGGTCGAGCCGCAGTCGCTCGATCAGCTCCTCCATCCCATCTTCGAACCGAAGGAGCGCGCGAAAGCCAAGGTCGCGGCCAAGGGCCTGCCCGCATCGCCGGGCGCGGCCACGGGCGCCGTGGTCTTCACCGCCGATGAGGCGGTGGCCTGGTCGGCGAAGGGCAAGCGGGTCCTCCTGGTCAGGATGGAAACCGCTCCTGACGACATTCACGGCATGCACGTCGCGCAGGGGATTCTGACCGCCACCGGCGGCATGACCTCGCACGCCGCGGTGGTGGGTCGTCAGATGGGCAAGCCGTCGGTCGTCGGCTGCTCGGCTCTTTCCATCGACGCCAAGAAGAAGACGATGACGGTGGGCGACCGGATCATCCGCGAAGGCGATGTGATCTCGATCGACGGTTCGACCGGCGACGTGATGCTCCAGTCTCTGTCGACCTCGCCCTCGGAGATTCTTCAGGTGGTGAATGGCACCCTCAAGGCGGAGAAGTCGCCCATCTATCAGAAGTTCGCGAAGCTGCTCTCGTGGACCGACGACGTGAAGCGCCTCGGCATCCGCGCGAACGCCGACATCCCCCAGGATGCGAAGACCGCGTTCGCGTTCGGCGCCCAGGGCATCGGCCTGTGCCGCACCGAGCACATGTTCTTCGCCGAGGAACGTCTGCCCCACGTGGTCGCCATGATCCTGGCCGCGGCCAAGGGTGAAAAGGGCATGGAAGTGCTCAGGGGCCTGGGGAAGAGGGTTGCCGAAGCGAACTCCGCCCAGAAGAAGTCCCTCAAGGCAGAGCTGGCCGCGGCCAGGAAAGCCTACGACCCGGCCATCCGGCAGTATCAGGGCGCGCTCAAGAAGCTCTTGCCCATGCAGCGCAGCGACTTCGCCGGACTCTTCCGCGAGATGAAGGGGTATCCGGTCACCATCAGGACACTCGATCCTCCTCTTCACGAGTTTCTTCCCAAGCGCGAGGATCTCATGGTTCAGATCGCGGCGAAGAAGGGCAGTAAGGCCGAACTCGCCCGGGCGCACAAGATGCTCCACGCCATCGAAGGGCTCCACGAGTTCAACCCGATGCTGGGCCATCGCGGCTGCCGTTTGGGAATCACCTACCCCGAGATCACGCGCATGCAGGCGCGGGCCATTTTCGAGGCCGCGGTCCTGGTGGCGAAGAAGGGCGCCAAGGTGCGTCCCGAAATCATGATCCCGCTGGTCGGCCATGTCGAGGAGCTGAGGCGCCAGAAGGCGATCGTGCTCGAAGAGGCGGCTCGCGTTTTGGGCGAGGGCGTGTCGGGCGTCGAGTACCTCATCGGCACCATGATCGAGGTTCCGCGCGCCGCCGTCACCGCCGACGAGATCGCCAGGGAGGCCGACTTCTTCTCCTTTGGCACAAACGACCTGACCCAAATGGGCTTTGGTCTTTCCCGCGACGATGCGGGCAAGTTCCTCGGCCCCTACGTCGAGATGGGCATCCTCGAGAAGGACCCGTTTGTTTCGATTGACGTCTCCGGCATCGGGCAACTGGTCGAGATCGCGGTCAAGAAGGGGCGGGCCACGAAGCCCGAGCTGAAGATCGGAATCTGCGGGGAGCATGGCGGGGATCCAGCCTCCATCCGCTTTTTCCACAACGTGGGCCTTAATTACGTCTCCGCATCGCCGTTCCGAATCCCTATCGCCCGTCTGGCCGCCGCCCAGTCCCACCTCGAAAAGCCGAACGCGGATTAGCCCCTTGCCTCCCTCGATCCACGGCGCCATGCTCCCCCCCGCAGGGGGGAGTTTCCCGCAGCCCGGAAGGACTCGCGGGTCGTGGCGCCAGGGTGGAGGCGGGCGATCGGCGCCCCCGGGGGCAAGGTCGTGCTGACGTACTTCCGGTGCGTCAAGGGGAAGATTGAGCGTCGACCCGGATTCTCGGCCGCGGATCTGGCCGACTATCCGCAGGCCCAGCACTGGATCGACCTCGAGGATCCAACCGCCGAGGAAGTGAAGATTCTCGAGGAGGTCTTCCACTTTCACCCCCTGGCCATTGAGGACACCATCTCGGACATTCAGGCGCCGAAGATGGATGATTATGGGGACTACGCCTTCCTGGTGGTCCACGGGGTCCGCTCCGAGGCGCCCAAGGACACGTTTCTTACCAGGGAACTCGACGTTTTCCTGGGTCCGAACTACCTGGTCACTCATCATGAAGGCCTGATGCGATCGATCCGGGGCGCTCAGGAACAGTGCGATAAGAACTTCATGACCGCGATGCCCAAGGGCGTCGACTATCTTCTGCATCAGATTCTGGACTACCTGTTCGACCACTATTTCCCCGTGATCGATTCGATCGACACCCGGATCGACCTGCTCCAGCAGGAGGTTTTCCGGAAGCCCGAGCAGGAGGCGCTCGACAAGATCTTCGCTTTGAAACGCGACGTCTTGAATCTCCGGCGCTCCTGCATGCCCCAACGGGAGATCGTCCATCGCCTGTCCCGTAACGAGGTAAAGGTGGTTTCCGCAAAGGCCTCGGTCTACTTCCGCGACATTCACGACACTCTCTACCGCATTGTCGAGGCCTCGTACGCTCACCAGGATCAGGCTCAGAGCACGCTCGATGCCTACCTCACCGGAGTCAGCAATCAGCTGAACGAGACGATGAAACGCCTGACCATGATCAGCGCTCTCCTGGCTCCTCTCACCGTCATCACCGGCTATTGGGGGATGAATTTTCAGCACATGCCGGAGTTGCAGCTTGACTGGGGTCCGGTTCTGCCGATCGGCCTGATGGTCGTGACGTCGGGTGGGCTGTTGTTCTACTTCAAGCGACGCGGCTGGATCTAGTCCCATTCTTCGCATGCAGAGGATCGCCCGTCTCCCGGATGATGTCGTCAACCAGATCGCCGCGGGCGAGGTGGTGGAACGGCCCGCTTCCGTGGTCAAGGAACTGCTCGAGAATGCCCTCGACGCCGAAGCGACGCGGATCGTCATCGAGCTCGAGCAGGGAGGCAAGCGCTTGATTCGGGTGAGGGATGACGGCCTGGGTATCGATCCGTCGGACCTGTCGATGGCCATCGAGCGCCACGCCACGTCGAAACTCCGGAATGCCTCCGACCTCGAACACATAGCGTCGAGCGGCTTTCGGGGAGAGGCCCTGCCGTCGATCGGCAGTGTGGCCGAACTCTCCATCATCAGCCGGACCGGGGACGCGTCTGAAGGGGCCATGGTCTCGGTGAGCTTCTCGAGAGCAACGCCCACGCGCCCCGCGGGACATCCGGTGGGAACGACGGTCGAAGTCAGGAACCTCTTCGCGGAGATCCCCGCCCGCCGCAAGTTCCTGCGCGCCGAGTCGACGGAACTCCGGCATGCGGTCGAGATCGTCTCGCTTCTCGCCATGTCGCGCTCGGCGGTTGGCTTCACGATCCGCGCGGACGGGAGAGAAGTCCTGGCTCTTCCGCCCGCGGCCTCCCTTGAGGAGCGCGTGGCCGGGGTCCTCGGTCGCGACCTGGCGGGAAATCTCGCACCCGTCGATTATGAAGAGCAGGGGATCGCGGTGTCCGGCTTTGTGTCGCGCGATCCATCTCGCGGCGGAGCGCGGCCGGACATACGCGCGTACGTGAATGGCCGGCCGGTCAAGGATCGGGGCCTCTCGAAGGCCGTGAGCGAGGCCTATCGCGCCCTCGGTCACTTCGACGCCAAGCCCTCCGCGGTGATTTTCGTGGACGTTGGCCTCGACATGGTGGACGTCAACGTCCATCCTGCCAAGACGGAGGTGCGCTTTCGCGAGGCCTCCCGGGTGTTTCAGACCGTGGTTCGAGCGGTGCGCCGAGCGCTCGCCGGCCCATCGGAAGAAGCGAGGCCGAATCCCTGGGCCGCTCGCTTCGCTCGGAGCGAAGATCGGGGGGGCGTCGCCGTCGCGACTGGCTTGGGTTCACTGGATGCGACCCGCGAAGCCTATGCGGTTGCCGACTCACCGTCCGCGCAAGTTTGGGACTCGACTCCCGCGGCCGAGGGAGCCTCGCGGTTTGGCTCCCAGGTCGGAGTCCCAGCCACGATCCTGGGGCAGTTCCGCGACACGTACATCGTGGCTTCCCTCGGCGGCGACCTGTGGCTCTTCGACCAGCACACATCGCATGAGCGGGCGAGGTTCGAGGCGATTGAGAGGAGAAAGGCGGGCGAGAGAGCCCAGAGCCAGGCTCTACTGGAACCCGTGGTGATTGAGGTGTCGTCGTCCCTGGCCCTGCTGGCGGAAGAAGCCTCCCTGGAGCTTTACGCTCTGGGCTTTGAGCTCGAATCGTTCGGCGCCGGCTCGCTCCTGGTCAGGTCGATCCCGCATTTGCTTACTGGCCGCGATCCCGCAGAAGCCGTTCAGAAGATCCTGAGGCAGATAGAAGACGGGGCGCACACGCAGTGGGCCGTCGAGGGCCGTACTCATCGTCTCGCCGCGAGTCTGGCCTGCCACTCGGCCGTCAGGGCAGGCCAGAAGATCAACCAGCCCACGATGCAGGAGATTGTTGACGGACTGCTCGCATCCGAATTCCAGGACTACTGCCCCCACGGCCGCCCGACCAGACATCGGATCCCGAAGGAGGACGTGGCCCGCTGGTTCGAACGCACGGGCTGGCGAAGGTCCTGATCTCGCGACGATTGCGAGTTGTGAACGAACTGACGAAGGGGTGCTTGGGAAAGAACCAGTCACCGTCATCGCGAAGCGTTTGCGGACGATGTCCGTGACGTGAGGAAGAAACCCGCAACCGTCATCGCGAAGGCTGCGTCGGGCTGCGCGCCTGAAGCGATCTCGCCGTCTCGGTAGTGGTTACCCGCCTGGTCCCAAGGGCGAGTAGGCATGCCCTCCAGCGGGACCGCTTCTCATTCCTTGAGGTTAAGGGGGCCAGATACGGCCCCGGCCCCCTTAACAAACCCCTGACCTACGCTCGGCGAATCGTTCGCGACCCTCGAACCGCCTGAGTGAATCAGGCGATTCGAAGTTGGAGTCGCCGAGCTCCGGCCAACTCGGAGCTTCGCAGGACTCCGGGATCGCGACTCGGTTTCGTCGCTAGTTGGGCCGAACTTCGCGAAACGGAACGCCGTGACTCGGCCCAAGATCCCGCAGGATGGGCATGCCCGCTCTACCCACGGGACCAGGCTCCTTTGCGCTTCGAGGCCGACGTTCAGAGTGTGTCGCCGCACCAGCCGACAACCTCCCACGGCGCCCATTCGGCTGTTTGCGATGGATGGAGGAGTGCGTAGGGAATTGCTAGGGCTAAGCCGCGCCCGAAGGGAGCGGGTGCCCTACCGATAACCTCCCACGGCAACCATTCGGCGCTTTGCGATGGATGGAGGAGTGCGTGGGGAATTGCTAGGGCTAAGCCGCGCCCGAAGGGAGCGGACGCCCTACCGATAACCTCCACACGGCAACCATTCGGCGCTTTGCGATGGATGGAGGAGTGCGTAGGGAATTGCTAGGGCTAAGCCGCGCCCGAAGGGAGCGGGTGCCCTACCGA
>JAENWE010000299.1 GCA_016650185.1 Vicinamibacteria bacterium
ACGGGCTCCTCGCTTTCCGAATTCGCCCCTGACCTGGTGAAGCTCGTGGCGGACCTGACCTTGAATCCGAAGTTCCCGCAAGGCGAGCTCGAACGGCTGAAGGCTGACAATCTTCGTCGACTCTCCCTGGCCAAGAGCAACCCGCAGCAGATGGCCGCAGAGAAGTTCCGCGAAGTCATCTACGGCGACCATCCCTACGGCCGGATCTTCCCGACCGAAGCCCAGATGAAGGGATACACCCTGGCCCAGGCGAAGGCCTTCTACGACGCCCATTGGGCCGCCTCTCGCGCTCGTCTCTATGTAGTCGGCCGCTTCGATGCGAAGGCAGTGGAGGGGGCCATCCGCGTCGAGTTCTCCGGGTGGAAGAGAGGCGCGCTGTCGCGCCCGGCCCCGGCCCACCCGAAGACCGAGCGCGCGGTCTACATCGTGGACAAGCCCGGAGCGGTCCAGACCACGCTGATCGTGGGGCTGCCCACCATCGACGCGTCGCACGTGGAGGCCGTACCGCTTTCCCTCACCAACAGCGTGCTCGGAGGCTATTTCTCGTCGCGCATGACCGCAAATCTGCGGGAGAGCAAGGGCTACACCTATTCGCCGTTCTCCGCGATTTCGAACCGATACCGCGATGCGACCTGGGCTCAGAACGCTGATGTCACCACTGCGGTTACCGGCGCCTCCCTCAAGGAGATCTTTTACGAGATCGACCGCCTCCAGGCCGAGGCCCCGAGCGAATCCGAGCTGGACTCGGCGAAGAACTACACCCTGGGGACATTCGTGCTTCGGAACTCGGATCGTTCCGGAATCATCGCCCAACTCGAGTTCATCAGATTCCACGGACTCCCGGCGGACTACCTCAACACCTACGTGGGCAAGGTACGGGCAGTAACCCCGGCGGTGGTCCAGCAGATGGCCAGGAAATACATCGATGACACCAGGATCGTCATCGTCGCGGTGGGCGACCAGAAGGTGATCGAAGACCAGGTCAAGCCGTACGGTCCAATCCGGCCGGCCACGAAACCCTAGGGTACCTCAAAGGGGGCCCGCTCCGGCAGGCGGTCGCTCCCCACGGGCGGGAAAAAATGGCAGATCGCGAAACGCCAAGGCTTCCTCGCGCTAAGCTCTAGCCTGCGCACGTGACCAACGGAACTCCTACCGAAGAACTTCAACGCCGGCTCGCCGAGGGCGAACGCGATTTTCAGGGCGAAAGCCTCTCCGGCGCCAATCTGCGCGGCGCGGACCTCCGCGGCGCCAATCTGCGGGGAGCCAATCTGCGCGGGGCCAACCTGCACGGCGCCGACTTTCGAGAGGCCAAGCTGATTCGTACCGATCTCGGAATGGCCGACTTGGGCATGACCGACTTCGGAGCCGCGGACCTGAATGGGGCCGACTTCCGAGGCGCCAACCTGAAGGGTGCGAACTTCGCCGGGGCCATCCTCGATGGCGCGAACCTTAGAGGCGCGGATCTGCAGGGCGCCGACCTGCGAGGCGCCAAGCTGGTGCGCGCCGACCTTTCGCGCGCATCCTTGGGCCTCGCGGATATCAGCCACTCGGAGCTCCGGGGGGCCGATCTTCGGGGTGCGGACCTCGCCGGCGCCAACCTAAAGAACGCGAGTCTGCAGAGCGCCACCCTCCACGGGGCCGACTTGCGTCGCGCCGATTTCACCGGCGCCAACCTCCGCGGCGCCAACCTCACCGACGCCCGCATCGAAGAGGCCGTTCTTACGAACAGCACCGCGGGCAGCACGGTCTTCGCGGATCTGGATCTTCGTCGCACGGAAGGTCTCGAGACGCTCTACCACACCGCTCCCTCCACCTTGGGAACAGACACCCTCAGCCGATCGCTCGGGGAGATTCCCGAAGCGTTCTTGCGCGGCTGCGGTCTCTCGTCCTGGGAGATTCTGGCGGCCAAAGAGCACGACCCCTCGCTCACGACGGCCCAGGTGGAGGAACTCCAGGGCCGCGTCCTGAAGGCCCGCGCGGGAGCGCGGTTTCCCCGAAAACGGATTCTCATCTCCTATTCCCAGCCTGACGCTCCGTTCGTAGATGCGATCCGCGAACACCTTCTGGCTCGTGGAATCTTCACTTGGATGGCGCCGCACGAGCCGAACGGCACCTTTCGGGAACGCCAGTCGAGGCTGCCTATCCAGCACGACCTGACTTTCCTTCTGGTGCTCTCCGAGGACACGGTCAAGAGCGATTGGGCCGAGCACGAGTTGCGGCTGGTCCGCAAGCTCGAGAAGTCTTTGGGAGAAGAGATCCTGTGTCCGGTGAGCCTCGATGACGCCTGGAAGGCCACGTCTTTCCATGGAAGAATCGTCGAGAAGACGACCGAGGACCGCGTTTTGTCTTTCGCCGACTGGCAGAACCAGACTTCGCTCGAAAAACAATGCGACGCCCTGCTGGAAGGATTGGCGCTCTTCCACCCCGGCCCCAGTCCGGGCTAAGAATCCGTTGGTGACCGCCCGACCGCAGACGCGTGGGCGGGGCAAAAAGAAACCAGGACCAAGACCCGGGGGCCCAAGGGCTCGTTGTCCAAGGCCCACGTTCAGAGCGACTGCAGGTCGACCTCCTCGGCGGATCGAGATCGCCGGAAGAACAGCCAGTCACCACTCGACTGCGACGTCCACGCCTGCATGAATTCCCAGCCCTCGGCGTGCCTCTCGAACGCCTTCACGACCTCCGCGTTACCGACCACCGACACCGCGTCGTATTCCCAGTTCGGATCTTGCATGACGCCTCCAAAAGAACGAGGGTACGGTACGCTGAACGAGGGGAGCGGCGCAAGGGGCGGCGCCGCCTGACCGACCGCGTCGTGTCTTTTTATCCCGCGCTCGAGAAGTCCCTGACCGCCCGGATGAGATCGGCTCGCGCCACTTCAAACTGACCCGGCCGAAGTTGCCGCCACTGCTCCCGGTTCCTGGCCAGCTGCGCGGCGCCCGCGGCTCCCGCCTCGAGGTCTTTCAGGGTGACCGTTCCTTTCGCCTTCTCGTCGGACCCGTAGATCAGAACCAGGGGAATTCCGGAGCGATCGGCGTACTTGATCTGGCGACCGAGGCCTTGCTCCGCGCCCAGGTACATCTCGGTCGGAATGCCGGCGCGCCGCAGTTCGTAGGTGATGGCCAGGTAATCATCGGTCAGAGAGGAGTCGATGGCGGTGACGAGGACGTGGGCGGTGGCCCTCCGTTTTCCGGTCCGCCCGAGCTTAATCAGGGCGGCGAGCAGGCGGTCCACTCCGATGGAGGCTCCCGTGGCGGGCACCCGTTCACCCAGGAAACGCATGACCAGATCGTCGTAACGCCCGCCGCCAAAGATCGAACCAAACTCCGGAGCCTCGAGCAGGACCGCCTCGAACACGGGGCCGGTGTAGTAGGCGAGACCTCGGGCGATGCTCAGATCGATCACGGCGCGGTCTTCGTGATAGCCGAGGGCGGCGAGATGGCGGGAGATGTTCGAGAGATCTCCGATCGCTTCTTGAGCCCCGGGCACGCCGCCGAACACGTCGCGCATCCCCGCCAGAATCTCATCGCGAGTGGCGCCCTGGATAGCGAGGAACCTCTCGATGCGGCCCACCTGCTCGAGATGAAGGCCGACGCCTTCAATGGTGTCGCCCGATTCGTCCTTGTACCCGGTGGTGAGCTCCTTGCGGACCTTTTCGATGCCGATCTTGTCGAGCTTGTCCAGAACGCGGAACACGTCCGCGGCGAGGGCAGAATCGATCCCGGCGAGCGGCATGAGGAGATTCAGCACTTTTCGACTGGAGAAACGGACTCGATAGGGGCCGCATTCGATGGCGGTGAGGGTGTCACACATGCCCGCGATGATCTCGGTGTCGGCGATCTCGGAAGGCACGCCGACCGAGTCAAGGTCGAATTGCGTGAACTCACGGAAACGACCGGGACCAGGCTTATCCGCGCGCCAGACCGGCGCCACCTGATATCGGCGGAAGGGTTTGGGGAGGTCCGGGTACTGGGCGATGAGGCGAGCCAGCGGAACCGTGAGGTCGAAGCGGAGACCGAGCACATCGTCATCAGGCCCCTGGACTCGGAAGATCGAGGTCTGAGTCTCGGCCCCGGCGGAACCGGACAGGACCAGCAGATGTTCGAT
>JAENWE010000300.1 GCA_016650185.1 Vicinamibacteria bacterium
CACCTCCACCTGGCAGCCCGGGACCTTCTCCCGCACCAGCCGGATGGTTTCCGAGAACGACCAGGCCGCGCCATCTTTCTGCTCGTCGCGATTGACCGAAGTGATCACCGCATGTTTCAACCGCATGGCGGCGATAGCCTCGGCCACCCGGCGCGGTTCGTCGGGATCAGGCGGCATGGCGGCCAGGCCCGTCTTCACCGCGCAGAACCCACAGGCGCGGGTGCAGGTGTCGCCGAGGATCATGAAGGTGGCGGTGCCCCGGTTCCAACAGTCACCGATATTGGGGCATCGCGCCTCCTCGCACACGGTATGGAGCCGCTGGCCGCGCACCAACGACACCAGAGACTCGTAGCGCTCCCCAACGGGCGCACGGGCTTTGATCCAGTCCGGCCGGGGCAGTGGAGACGCCACTCCCCCACCCCTTCCTTCAACCGGGCCCGAAGGATCAGCCTCGAGCATCAGATCTCATCCTCCTCTTCATCATCGTCGTCGTCGTCCTCGAAGAGGTCGTCATCGTCGTCGTCCAGATCATCGTCGTCCTCGTCCTCGTCCTTGTCGTCATCATCCTCATCCTCATCCTTCTCATCATCGTCGTCGTCCTCCTCCTCCTCCAGGGCGTCGAGTTCGTCGTCCTCGTCATCATCGTCCTCATCGTCCTCATCGTCGACGTCATCCTGGAACAGATCGGCGTCCGCCTCGGGATCGTCGTCCTCCCACTCGTCGGAATCGTCGTCGCTATTGCGACGCGGCGAGAGGACCAGCGATACAACGTCGTCTGAACTGTCGTAGCTCATGAGCTTATCGGTCTCCTTCCCGGAAATTCGGGCTACAACCCGGTGCTGTCATCAGAAGCCAATCGTACCCGCACTCGCCGAAAAGTCCGATGTGTTGGATTGGTATTCGATGTCGCGGAGACGAAGCCGATTCCGTGGCCTGCCCGACCTTTGGGACTTGGACATAAACCCAGAGCGCCCTGCCGCGACCTCAAGGCAGGGGTGCTCACTGGCGACCGGTCCCTGAATCACGCGGGCCTTGCCGCCGCCGCTTGACCTCTGTCACCGCATGTCCTATTGTCATGACAAGTAGTTTGCGTCCCGGATATTCCGACCTTGTCGGCCGCCGGATTCGGCAACCCTGACCCCGTGGAGACATCAATGAACCCCTGTAGGATTCCTGCATCGCGCATCGCTGTGACCCTTACCGTTCTCTTCCTAGCCGAAGTCGCATCCGCGGGTGAGATCAAGGGGAAAGCGAGCGATTCCCTGGGCGAGGCGCTGGCCGGAGCCCAGGTGACGGTCGAGAACGCGGCCACCGGCGCAGTCATCGTCGCTCTCACCGATCAAACCGGCATGTACTCGTTTACTGGTCTTTCCGCCGGCACCTACCGGCTGACCGCCCAGGCTGCCGGGTTTTCGCAGATCGCTCGAAATATCATCCTGGCAACCGAGGCCGACACCGCCGAGGCCAACTTCCTCCTGAGGGTTGGCAACCTCCAGAGCGAAGTAACGGTCACTGCGTCGCGTAACGCGCGCGACGCCCTCGTGGTTCCCCTTCGCGCAGAGAGCCTTGGGGCTGAGGCCATGGCGGCCACGAACCCCGCCTCCCCCGGCGAACTACTGATCGAGGCGACCGGTGTGACCCCCGTGGGCAGCGGGCCCTTTCAGATGCGCCCGCGTCTTCGCGGCCTGGATTCGACCCGCGTCCTGGTCCTGGTGGACGGCGAGCGGCTCAACAACGCCCGCACCGCCACCGATCGAGCGGGCGTAGAGGTCGGTCTGGTCGACGCGTCCAGCATCGAGAGCATTGAAGTGGTGAGCGGCGCGGGATCGGTGCTCTACGGGACGGACGCTCTTTCCGGAACAGTGAACATCCTGACCGCCCAGCCGCAGTTCTCTGACAAGACGCGATTCATCGGGACCCTCAACGGGTACTACAGCTCGAACGAAAACGGACGCCGCGGCAATGCGGCCGTCGGCGTGTCCGGCCAGCGGTATGCCCTGAGCCTCTCCGGAGGCAAGGAGTCCTTCGACAACTACAAGAGCGGCGGCAAGGACGGCAGTGTGCTCGAAGATTCCCGCCCGCTCTACGCGAACAGAACCCTGATGCAGGCCGATACCGCGGATACAAACTTCGGATTCACTTTCGGAGCCTTCCCCGACCCTTTCAACGCGCCGTTCGTGCGCACCTCCACCGAGATCCCGTCCTCGTTCCTCGACGGCACGACGGTCAACGCCAACGCTCTCGTCTCACTCAACGATAAGCAGAGTCTGCGCGTGAAGTATTTCCATCGCGAGGCAGAAGACGTGGGCTTCCCCGATTTCGTGCCGCCGCAGTTCTTCCAGGGCATTGTCCTGCCCCACAGCAAACTCGACAAGGTCTCCGCGCGCTATCAGGTCCGCTCGATCAACTCCTGGTTCTCCCACCTCTCCGCGACCGCCTACTACCAGAAGCAGGATCGCCTCCTCCGCAACATCGACATCCCGGTTCAGTTCCCGGCCCCCACCGCCGGGTCATTCTTCCCCATCAACATTTTCCGGCTCGTCATCAATAGCGATACGGGGCAGAAGATCAAGACCCAGGGCTTCGACCTGCAGAACACCTTCCTCATGTCTCCGAAAAACGTCGTGACCGCCGGCTTTACCTACTACCAGGACGACAGTGCGGACTACCGGACCAGCTCCACTCAGTTCAACCTCGTGGGTCAGGTGGTCCTGGGCTCGCGTGGCCCGGCCGCGGTGGTCTTCCCCTCCCTGCTGGCCCTCGGTCCGCCCACCGTCTCGAGCCCCACCCGGGTCCCCAACGCCACCTTCGCGGACTTCGGCGTCTTCGCCCAGGACGAGTGGGACCTGACCGACAAAGTCCGTCTGGTGGCCGGCCTCCGGCTGGACAACTACAAGGTCAACACGGACCCCACTACCGGATATAACATCGCCGCCGTGATTGCTGGAACCACACCCGCGATCAATCCCGCCACCTTGCCCAATGCGACCGGGGACAGTATCAGCCGGACGGCTTTCACCGGGGATGTCGGCCTCGTGGTCAAACAAAGCGAGAAGTTGAGTTTCATCGCCCACTATGGACGCAGCTACCGTCACCCGAACCTCGAGGAACTTCTCTTCGCCGGCCCGGCCACGATTGGAAGCATAGCGCCCAACATTACGGTGGGGCCCGAAAGGGGCGACAACATCGACCTCGGCCTGAAGTTCCGCTCGGCGCAAGTCCAGGGATCTTTCTCCTATTTCAACAACAAGTATTCCGACTTCATCTCGACGGAGATCACTGCCCTCACCGCATCCAGTTCGGTATCGCAGGCCGTTAACTTCGCGGACCTGCGGATTCAGGGGGTCGAGGGTGACCTTCAGGGATCGTGGGAGCAGGGACCGTCGATTGTCTCCGTCTTCGCGAACGGCTCATACAACAAGGGCGAGGTCCTGAAGGGCACGAACCCTCTCGCCAAGACCTCCATCGCCGGCACGCCCCAGGACAACATCACTCCTTTGAAGCTCATCGCGGGTCTGCACCTCTCCGACAAGAAGCAGCGCTTCTGGGGCGAATACTCGTTCCGATATCAGAAGAAGGTGGACCGCGTGGCCACAACCTTGGAGGATTCCCCGTTCCTGATCTTCCAGGATCTGGCCGCGCTCAGCGGCTTCACGATTCACCGGGTTGGCGTGGGCTATGACTGGCGGAAGGGTAGGAAGACTTTGGGAATCACGGTGAACCTCGAAAACGTGGGCAACAAGTTCTACCGAGAACAGTTCCAGTTCGCGCCCGCGCGCGGACGGAGCGTTACGGTCGGGCTGCGCGCGGGCAGCCGCTGATCAGCAGCCTTCCTTCTTCTTCTTCTTGGGCTTCGTCAGAACCGCTCCCCCCGCGGGCGCTTCCACCTTCGGCATTTCGGGGGTCTGCAGGGTCGCGGTCCCGGCCCCGCCCGTCCGCGGAGTGCCGCCGAAGAAGCGGGACATGGCGGCCGCCCGCTCGAAGCGAGCCCGCTCCGCCGCCGGCGCATTCTCGGCCATGGTCGGGAAGAGGACCGCGGCCTTCCACTCGTCGAGCCCGCCCTTCATCGTGTAGATGGTCCGAAACCCTTTCGCCCGCATGAGCATCCAGGCCTGATAGGCGTGGATACCGCCGTCGGAATAGAGAACGATTTTCTCGTTCGGAGAGAGTCCGGCGTCGGGCAGCGCAGAGAGGACAATGTTTTCGGCGGTCGGGATGTGGTACGCCGCGTACTCATCCTCGCTTCGGAGATCGATGAGGCGGTAGTCCGAGCGGCCCTCGACAATCCACGCGGCCAGGTCCCCCACGTCCACGTGGTCTTTCTCCTCTTCGATGAGGGCGGCGAGCTCCCTCACGTCCAGCGGGACCACATCGCTACGGTAAGGGCGCGCGAAGAGAGCCAGAAACCCAAGAGCCAAAGCACCGGCCGCGAGCTCCTGGTTGAGCGAGAGCCTGGACCAGCGGTCGCGGATCGTCATTCAGGACTCCCTTCGCCCTTTGCGCCAAATCGCGCTTCAATCAACGACGCCGCGTAGAAGCAGCCGATGGCCATGATGACCACGCCAAAGACCACCAGGCCGTAAGGAAGGTGCAGCAACTGGGGAAGAGTCAGGGGGCCTGCGCTGCCGGCGAGATAGAGCCCCTTGAGCCACGGGAAGAGGCCCGCGAACACCAGGGTGCCGCCGCCGATGCCAAGGGCGTAGATCATGCCGTCGATCCGGCCGGTGGCCACCGCGGCCATCGACGTGCCCGGGCAGTAGCCGCCGATGACAAACCCCGCGCCCAGCACCAGGCCGCCCACTATCTGCGGCGCCCAGTACGTCGGCACGAGGTACACCTGCGACAAGTCGAGCACGCCCGTCCACCCGAGCAGGGTGACCCCGAGCATGGCGGTCAGGATGGCGGTGAACATGACCTTGAACACGGCAAGGTCGGTCAGATAGAACTGAGCCACCAGCTTCCGGGCGCTTCCGAAACCGGCTCGCTCGAGGAAGAAGCCGAATCCGACGCCGATGATGAGAGCGAGAATGAGGCTTGCCTCTTCGCCGAAGAGTCCGAACTTGAAGAATGGAGCGTTCATAGCCATTCCTTTCTGAGGAAGTAGGCGACGGCGTAGGCGCCGCCGAAGACGCACATCATGAAGGCCCAGCTTCCCGCGTTGAGCAAGGCGCCTCCGGTGAGCGCCTGCCCGCTGGTGCAGCCACGCGCCAGGTGAGCGCCGATGGCCATGAGCGCTCCACCCGCGAACGCGAGCAGCAGGCGCCCCGCCCGGCTGACCCGCGGCCCTTTCTCGATCATCAAGGCGACGCGGCCACCGAGGAGACCGGAGAGGAGCGCCCCGATGAAGACCCCCAGGACCTCGAATACCAACCAGGCTTTGAGCGGGTGCGTGGAGCCATCTCCGATGTAGGGCTCGAGGAATTCGTTGCCGGCCACGAATTGCGGAGCGACCGAGTTCATGGCCCAGGCCACGGTGCCCGAGAAGGCCCCTGATGCGCCGAGTCCCCGGCCCATCACCACGAAAGCGGTGAGCAGGACGAGGCCGAGTCCGATGCCGGCCAGGTAGGGATTCATGTACGGCTGTGCCGTCGCGCCATGAGCA
>JAENWE010000301.1 GCA_016650185.1 Vicinamibacteria bacterium
CGCCGCGGTTCCCTGCTCCGTGCCGGGCACGTGGTCACGGTCGAGCCCGGTCTTTACTACCTCGGCATCGGAGGGGTTCGGATCGAGGATGTCGCCCTCGTAACGAAGACCGGTTCAAGAAACCTCACCCGCGTTCCGAAGGTTCTGCAGATCTGAGGTCCGTACCGCCGGCGTCTGGATGCCGACGGCCGGGGGTCAACTCAGGGCGCGCCGGACTCCTGCAGAGCCTGCAGCGTCGCCTTCACGAAAGTTTCGACTTCGGGAGGGGACGACGTGAAGTGGACGACGAACGTGGCGCCCGCCGGAGGTTCCGCTTCGAGAACCTTGCCGTACAGGTCTCCGGGGATCCACTGGCCATTGCTGCTGCGCACGTGGAGTTTGAGATTCGTAAGAGCCGACACTTTCGTTCCAGCTTTCACCGCGGCGGCCTTTAGGGACAAGGCCACGAAAGAGCCCTCGAAAGCCGTGTCTCCCACGGACTTGCCATCAATGACAAAGTAATCGATGGCAAGCTCTTGCTTGAGGGGAAGAAGTTCGGCTCTTTGCGTCTGCAAATGGAGATTGTAGGGCTCCCCCACCCCCTGAAGATCGTGGGCCAGCATGGGTTCTTTGAGGCCCTTCGCCTTCACCGACATCTGCCCGCCCACAATCACCCCGGCGCCGGCGGCGCGGAAAGTGAGATCGGAGATGAGAATCTGCCCGCCAATCGTATAAGTCTCGATGCGTGACGTCAGGTTCACCGCGGTGCCCACCACGCCGTACTTGGCCCGCTGCTCGGACCCGATGTTGCCCACGATGACTTCGCCGGTGTGCAAGGCGATGCCCATCTCGATCTCGGGCAATTCGTTCTTGCGGTTGTACTCGTTCACCGCGTGCATGGCGAGTTGCATCTCGACCGCGCAGGCGAGCGCCCTCTTGGCATCGTCCTCCCGGAGGACGGGGGCGCCGAAGATGGCCAGAATGGCGTCGCCAATGAACTCGTCGATGGTGCCCTTGTGCTTCTTGATCACCTCGGTCATGGCCGCCAGGTAGTTGTTGATGATCCGGACGACCTGCTCGGGCGGCAGACGCTCGGAGAGCGCCGAGAAACCGCGTAGATCCGACATCAGGATGGTCACGGTGCGCTTGTCGCCTCCCAGGCGGGCGCCCCCCGGAGCCTCGAGAATCTGGTCGACCACCTCGTCCGAGAGATACCGACCGAACGTGGTCTTGATGAGATCGTTGCGCCGGGCCAGGCCGGCATTGAGCCTTTTGACCTGGTCCTGCGCCCGCTTGAGAGCCAGCTGCGACTGAACCCGGGCGAGGCACACCGGAAAATCTATGGGCTTGGTGACGTAGTCGTTGGCCCCGAGCTTCAAGGCTTCGACGATGTCGTCGCTCTGGTCCTTCGCGGTGGCCATGATGATGGGCAAGTCCGCGCGCGATTTCGTCTGGCGGACCGCGCGCAGCACATCGATGCCGGAAATCCCGGGCATCATGACGTCGAGGAGGATCAGATCAAAGGAGTCCTTGGAGAGCATGTCGAGCGCTTGTTGACCATCCTCCGCCATTTCCACGATGTAGCCCTTCGACTTGAGACGTCGCGACAGCATGTCCCGGTTCATCTCGTTGTCGTCGACGACCAGAAGGCGGTCGACGACTGGGTCGGTGTTGCCGGGCAGGGGGGGAAGCGGCTGAGCCGCTGGAACGGGGGCGGCGCCAGGGACAGGGGCGGTGGTGGGCTTGGCCTCGGCCGCGGCGGTCGGGGGAGGTGCAGGTGCAGCGGCGGCGGGAAGCGAGATCTTTCCCGGCTTCAGCTCTTTATCGATGAGATCGAGGAGGGTTCGAGCCGCGGTGACGATCTTCTGGAGATCAGCCAGGACAGCCGCCTCGCCCTTCTCCTCGGCATCCTCGGCCAGCATTTCGCTGTAGCCGATGATCTGATTGATCGGTGTCTTTAGATCATGCCGGACCTGACCGAGAGGATCCGGGTCAGGAGTTCCGTGCGATTCTGGAGGAGCGGTCATGTCGATGGAAATCGCTCCCTTACCCCGCGGCTACGCTTTCTCCGGCGGCGCGATGCCCTTGGCTTTGAGGAGCGCCTCCATCTTGGCGAGAAGGCGCGGTAGTTCGACCGGCTTGGTGTCGAAATCGTCGCAGCCCGCGGAGAGCGCGCGTTCCCGGTCACTCGCCATGGCGTGGGCGGTCAGGGCGATGAGGGGAACGTTCTGAGAGGCCGGGTCGGCCTTCATCTTCTGGGCCGCCTCCCAGCCATCGACCACGGGAAGACTCATGTCCAGGAGGATGATGTCGGGCTTCTCGGACACCGCCATGTCGACACCTTGTTGGCCGTCGATCGCCATGGCCACCACGTAGCCGCGTTTGGTGAGCCGGCGCGAGAGCATGTCGCGATTCATTTCGTTGTCTTCGACGAGCAGGACGTTGACCATGGCTTATTTCCCCGTCTTCAGTCGTTCAGCAGCGAACTGCTGAAGCGTTGTCCGCACACTCGGATGGGTTTTGACGATGTTGTCGAGGGTGGCGCGTTCGAGAACCAGGGCTTCCACCTGGGTCTTGGCCGTGACCGTGGCCGTGCGCGGCTTCCCGCTCAAGACCGCGATCTCGCCAAAGAAGGATCCTTCCCCCATCTCGCGGACCTGCTTGTTCCGGCCGTCCGCCTGCTTGACGAAGGCGCGCACCACGCCGGAAGTGATCACGAACAAACTCGTGCCGGGATCGCCCTGGGTGATGAGAATATCCCCGGGGCCATAGGACACGAGTTCCAGCCCCTGGATAACCGCAACCAGGTCCGCCTCGGAAAAATCCGCGAAGAGAGGGCTTGAGATCTGCGGGGTGGACGCTCGGGGCGACACGTCGGCGGGCGCTTCGGCCAGCACCTGCTCGATAGTGTCGAGGAGGTCGTCGAACATGCCCTTGTCGGTGTCGTTCATCGAAGCGATCATGGTCGCGGCTTCGGTCATGGGTACGACTTGCGGCGACGTGGGCGGCGCAGACTCGGCTTCGGCCGGAGGAGCGGAGGCGATCTCCAGAAGGGTCATCGGCGGAGGCATGACCAGGTCTTCCATGTCGACCTGTTCGTCCTCCTCGGGCGGAGGAGGCGGGGCCGGTCGAACCGCTTCCGGAGTGGAGGGGGGAGGCGCGGCGAGCGCGGCCGGGGCCTCGAAGAGAAAACCGGAGGGCTCGATTTGCGCGGGGCGCAGGTCGAGGCCGATCTCTTCCATCTCGAATTGGTCTGACCCACGCACGATCTCTTCAATGCCGGAGCTGACCGCCGTCGGCTTGGACGAACTCTTGATCAGGGAGGCCAGCGCCTTCTGAACGTCGGCCCGGCCGGGTTGAATACGCTCGACCTTCTTGAGAACCGCGATGGCCCGAGGGGCTGAGCCTTCGGCGCCGAATTCCTGAGCCAGCTTCAGAAGAATGGGGACCGCGTCCTTGCCTCGGCCCGCTTCAACTAGAACGTCGGCGAGTTGGATCCTGGTGCGGGAGTCTCTCGGCGCATTCTTGATCTCGGCCTGCAGCTGTACGAGGGCCTTGTCCCACTTCTTCTTGGCGATGAGTTCGTTGAGGCTCTGCCCCCCCGTCAACCAGCTCAGCATGAATCTTCCCCTAGTTTCATTGGCTTAGGTTCGTGTTTATGCGATGGGTCTTGATTCTCGCAAGTTTCGACTTCGCCTCAAGCCTAGCGGGTGAACCACTCCGCTTTGGCCCGATCCGCCTCGATGAGGGCTTCAATGTGCGGAACAATATCTTGGCCCTGAACCAGACTCTTCATCATCTCAGACGCCTTGACCAGAGCTTCGGTCTCCGCGATCTGTGTGGTCACCAGTTCGTCGCGCATGCGGTCCGAGTTCTCTCGCAGGTGAATAAGATAGTTGAAGGTCCAGGTGAAGTGGTCCCAGGTCTTGATCTGCCGGCATTGGGTCGCGGTCTCACCCATGGCCTGGATCTGGCCGCGCAGCAGGGAGGCAACCACGAGCTTCTCGCCGTGGGCGGCCATGACCAGAAGATTATTGCGGCAAACCTGTCCGATAAGGGTGAGCAGAATCAGATGGCCGACATCGAACCGGCCAGACTCGAAGGTCTGCTTGAAAAGCGATGCCGAGTATTCCGTCACCGTCGTGTCTTCGAGGGCCACCACCGCGGCCGAACGCATCTGAGGCCCGCCCTCGAGCAACAGGAGCGCGCTCTCGCCAAGAACCATCTTGGGCGTGACGAGACCGACGATGCCTCGAGCCGATCGAATCCCCAGCTTCCCGGATTCGACGATCCCGATGTTCCGAGCCACGTCTCCGGCCTCCCATAGAAAATCGCCCTTCGACAGTGTCACTCTTCGCATGGTTTTTCCCTCGAATTCGTTGGGTTGGAGTCCAGAGATTGGAATGTTACGCCGTCACCCCCGTTTCCTGGCGCGCCTGCAGCGCGAAGCCGAGGTGAAAGCGAAGGCGGGTTGCGATTACACTGCGGGCCAACGACTTTTGAGGAGAAGGCTATGAGCGCAAGCATGGCGTGCTGCATCGAGAAAGGGATCGAAGAGATAAAGCGGATTCTCGCCGCGGCCGCCCTCGTCGCTTCCCTCCTGCCCTCCCCCGTCTTCGCCCAGGAGCTTTCGGATCGGATCGTCATCAACGGCTACACAAACTTCGAGTTCTCCAAGCAAGTGAGCAAGGAAGGGGGGGGGGACAAGAACGGCTCGTTCGACGCCGATCAGTTCGATCTGGTCTTCAACATCACCGTTTCCGAGCGAGTGCGGGCGGCGTTGGACTTGTCCTGGGAGCACGGCACGGCGACCGAGGATGGGCGCGGAAACCAGGCCATGGAGTACGGTTTCGCCGAGTACGCCTTTTCCGACTGGCTGAAGCTGCGTTTCGGAAAGATGTTCACCCCCTTTGGAGTTTTCAACGAGATTCACACGGCAAAGCCGGCTTTCTTGACGGTCAAAGAAGCGGCGAGCCTCAACAAGAACGATCGGATCGTGGATGGGGGCTTCCTCTTCTATCCA
>JAENWE010000302.1 GCA_016650185.1 Vicinamibacteria bacterium
GACACATCTGCTTTGCGATCTGCAGGCCGACGCCCAGAGGAAGCGCGCCTTTCCTCTTCTGGAGGTCTTTCAGGGTGACGCCTTCGAGATACTCCATGGAAATGTAAGGCGTGCCCATCCATTCGCCGAAGTCATGGGTGCGGAGCACGTTCCGGTGGGTGATCTTTCGCGCCAGCTTGATCTCCAGCTTGAACCTCTGAAGCAGGGTCGAATCCTGGGACAAGACGTCCGAGCGGAGTGTCTTCAGGGCCACCACTTCGTCAAGCTGATCGTCCTTGGCCCGAAAGACCACGCCCATGCCTCCCCGACCGAGCATTTCGAGGACTCTGTAGCGGTTGGCAAAGCTCGATCCGATGGTGAGTGTCTCGTCGCCACCGGGGAGGGTGGCGGAGGCGGAGAACCCGGATACGGGCAGACCCATGGTGGCGCCGGTCTCGATCGACTCCGTCGGCGGCACATTGGTGGTCGCGCCGCTCGCGTCCGCCGTTCGCATGAACTCGATGAACTGTTCTTTCTCTCGCAGTTCGTTCAGCAGGCCGTTGAACGCTTTCGCGAGAGCGCCTACCTCGTCGGTGCTGTGGACAGGAATGGTCCCGGCCACCGCGCCCTCCCTGACCTGGTGGATACGGTCGACGAGCAGCAGGATTGGGTCGGTGATCCGACGGGCGATGAGCAAGGCGCCCAGGAGACCAAGCGCCGTCATCAGACCTCCAACAATAAAGAGCCCTTCACGAAACTTGACGAAGGGCGCCATCTCCTTCGCGTAGCTCGCGAGGACCAGCAGCGAGCCGACCGGTTTTCGCGCGGCGTTTTCGAGCGAGTAGGCCATCGCGCGGTATTTGTCACCGCTGATGGAGAGGTCGAAGGCCTCGTTGGGCCTGGTGAGTCCGGCTCCTTTGAGGGCGTCGACCAGCGCCGGCTCGAGCGGGCCCAGGGAAGAGGCGGAGACCCCCTGGTCCGCACCGGTCAGGAAAGCGATCTCCGCGCCGGTCAAACGCGACAGCGACTTCGCGACCGCGCCATCCAGCGCGTAGCCGGCCAGGAGAACGCCCTGGAGGTGGTCCCCAGTGGACGTGGGCGTCGACACCGCGTGGAAAATACGGTCGCCTTCCTGCCAGAGTCCCGCCGCCTCCTCGCCCATGACGCTCATCGCTACCACGGGATCCTTGGAGAGGTCGGTTCCCCGCTCGGTCGGCCGGTCGGAGCGAGCCAGTAAGAAACCGGACGGATTGGTGAGAATGAAGAAGTTAGCGCCCAGATCCTCTTTGCGTTCGAGAAGACTGTCGGCCAGAGTGTCGCCATCGCCGGCTTCGATCAGGGCCTTGAAGGCCGGCTCATTCCCAAGGGTCCGAACCGTGAGTTTCAGCTTCCCGAGTCGGTCCGCCTGGAAGGCGCCCCAAGTCTCCTGCGAACTCGTCAACCTCTCGTTGAGATTGGCCTGGGCCAGGGCATTGGCCTGGACGGTGGTAAACGCCAGGGTGGCGGCCACAATGCCGACGGTCAGGAGGGCGGTGAAAAGAAGAATCTTCTTGGTGAGTCCCATGGAGCCTTTGATGGGTTTGGGGGAACCGGCGTTTCAAACCCCGGTTCGTTCGAAGGTTCAGTAAACCTTGAGTGAGTAATCCTTGCCGTACTTGTTCTTGTGTTGAACTCTCTTGTAGGAGGTCGCATCGAGGGAGAGATCGGCTTCAGCCTCCCCGGTCGCTGGAACTTTTACCGCCACCGGCATTCCCTCGCCGGCCCGTTCGTGAAAAGCCATGACCTTGTAGTCGCCCGCGGGGAGGCCCTCAACCCGAAAGGAGCCATCCGGCGCGGCTTTGGCGAAGTAAGGATTGTCCCTGACGACGACCAGGGCGCTCATCTGCGGGTGAATGTTGCAATAGAGCGTATAGACGCCCGGCTTGTCGAAAGTTCGGGAGCCGCTCTTGGGTCTCTTGTACAGGCCCAGATCGAAGCCCTCGCCGGAGATCGAAAAAACGTTGTGCAGGATCGGGTCCTGGTTCGGGAACTCGACGGTGCTTCCGGTTCCGACCACGAGGACGTGAGGGGAGAAGCTCTTGCCCTTCATCGACACCACGTCTCTACCCGGCTTGGCTTTGCCTCTAGCACTCTCGACGTAGACCACGACGTCCGAAAGATCGGCGGCTTTCTTGCCATTCTTCTCTATCAACTCAACGCGACCGACGATGTCGCCGGCGGGCGCCGACGTCGAAGCGAAACCCAGGAAAAGGCCGAAAAGAACCGGGAGCAGAACCCTGGGGTTGCAGAATCGGGGAAGCTGAAACATCGGACCCTCCAGAGGGCATTGGAGCAGAGAGAGCGAGGCTTTAACGCATCACTGAACTCCTTGGCAGCTTAGCACCGGGTTTGGTTACGTCCTGGTCAGAAGAGCAGCCCAAGGCGACGTCGGATCCGCCTCCTATAATCACGCCGCTTGATCTCACTCGCCCTTCTGGCCGCGGTTTCTCTGGATGCAGCCGCCATCGCGCAGACGAGCGCCGCCCTGAACGCCCTCGGCCCCCATCCCTTTGGTTCGCCGCGAAACCAGGCCGCCGCGCAGTTCGTGGCCGCGAAGTTCCTTGAGGCCGGACTCGCGCAGACCTCCATGGACGGGTTCATGGCCGGGGACACGGAAGGAACGAACGTGGTGGCGAGACTGCCCGGCCGCAGCGATCGACTCCTGATCATCGCCACCCACCACGACTCGACCATCGACGCTCTGGACGTATCCGACCGTTCGAGGAGCCTCTCCATCCTCGTCGAAATCGGCCGACAGGCAAGCCGTTTGCAACCGGCAAAGACGTGGATCCTCGCCTCCTTCGATGGCGGAGAGTCGAAAGGAGAAGGTTTCGCTCACTACCTGAACGGGCTGGGCAAGAGCCGCGACCTCGTCGACGGCGTGCTGTTGATCGACGCGTCGTCCCTTCGAGATCCCGCCGGCGGGCCCTCAATAGTCGTGCCGGCCTGCGCCTTTTCGGATTCGGCCCCGGGTCGCGGAATCGCCAGTCATGACCTTGTCGCGGCGGCCCTCGGCGGCATTCCCGAATCAGTAGATGTCTCATTTGACGACCCCGGCATCAGCCTGTTGACTCAGCCCTTCATCCGGGCCTTCAAGACGGTGTGTGACCAGGGAGCGGCGCGCGCTTTGGCCGACCATCTTGGCGTGATCGTGGGCGCGGACACGTCCTACTCTGAGCGCTTTCTCTCCGCCAAGGCCGTCGCCCGACCCGAGCCGCCTCCTCGCGACGAAGGAGCCGCTCGTCTGGCCGCGGTCGTATTCGGGGCCCTCCAGGGTATGGATGCCTCGACGCCCTCCTCCCCCCAATCGGATTCGTGGCTGGTGGTGGGGAGAAGCGTATGGCCCGGCTGGCTCATTTTTCTGTTCGGGCTTCTCACTCTCCTTCCCGGTCTGTTCGCCCTGCGCTCTCACAGCCTGCGCCTGGGTGTCAGAGCGTTGTACTCGGGCTTGTTCACCGCGGTCTTGTTCTTCGAGCCGGAGATCGCCCTTTTCGCGCTCGGCTTTCCCAACCTCGTGCCGCCATCGGCTTCCCGGAAGGCCCTCACCGTAAGTCTCGCGCCCTTTGCGCTGCTGGCCCTGGCGGGTCTCTTGGGCTTCCTTCGGGGCCAGGTCACCGGATCCTGGCTCTCGATCTGGCTCTCGTTCGGACTTCTCGCCTGTGTGGTTCTTCTCTTTGCCGCGCCCCGCCAGGCCCGGAAGGCTCCAAGTCGGACCAAACGGGGAAAGCGCTAGCCCCCCCGCTGGATGTGGCCGCCCCCCAACCCGCAGCCTCGACCGGAGCGAGGAAGGCGTCGTGGATGCAGGCGCTCTCCTGGTTGATTCTTCTGGCCGCGCTCCATCAGGTTTTCGTTTTTCTTTCCGTGACCCTCGCCAGCCGTGACGTGGATCTGTGGTTCTTCTTTTCCTCCGATACGGTGCAGTACGGTCTGCTCTACAAGGATCTGTTCGAACTCGGGTTTCACTACGCAGGCTGGAACATCTCGCACGCTCCGGAGTACCTGCAGATGGTCTGGGCTCTGTTGCTCCGCGCCCTCACACCCTCTCTGGCCGCCGGGCACGTGCTTGAGGCCATGCTCCAGCCGTTGCTGCTCGCGGCCGCGCTTCATCGGCTCTTCTCGCGCGCTCTCGGTCGGGCCACCAGTCTCGCCCCGCTGACCGTCGCCCTGATCCTCACCCTGATCGCCCGCGGGATCGGGCTCGACCTCATCGGTTTCATCTGGAGCAACCGCCACGGGTTCACCGCCCTCATTGGGGTTCTCGCTCTCTCCTATGTTTTGGAAGACACCTCATCGAAACACCGCTCCCTGGTTCTGCTCGGGTGTCTGGTCTCCTTGGGGGTGGCCTCAGACCTGCTTTTCGTGGTCTGGTTCGTCGTCCCCGCCATCCCGGCCATCGTCATCGGCCATGGTCCCTTTGGGAGGGCCCCCGCGGTCAAGGCGTCTGCCGCCATCGTCTCCGGAACTGCCCTCGGGCTTCTCCTCTTCTGGATCGCCACTCCGGTCATCACGGTCGGCGACAAGGTGGTGATCGACCTGGGCCGCACGATGGGCGCTTTGGGGCGGATGGCGGACGACGCATCCGCTCCCTCAATTCCGCAACTCATCCTCAATGCGTTGGTGCTCTCGGGATTCCTGATCTCCGCGCTCTCCATCTTTCGAACGCGCCGGATCGAGATCCGCATTCTCGGTTTCTACGGAATCTTCCTGCCTCTAGCCACCATCTGTGCGATGGCTCTGACTTCGGTCCCATTCCGTGAGGCCGGCTACACGCGCTACCTGCTCGGTCCGGAGCTCGCGGCCGTCGCCGCGGTGCTGATGGGGCTCTCGGCCGCCTTCACTCGCTTCGGCGAGAAGCCGGCGCTGATCATTCTGGCCATCTCGCTTCTGTGGGGTTACAAGGCGCGGCCGGACGACGTGGCTCCCGCCAGCAGCTTCGATCCCCCCCTGGCGCGCTGCGTCGACGCGGTGGCGCGAAAACACGGCCTGCAGTATGGGATCGCTGACTATTGGCTCGCGAAGTACCTGACCGCGTTCTCCTCGCAAGACCTCAGTATCGTGCCTGTCACCCCGCGCCTCGACCCTTATGTGAGCTTCGCGAACATCGAGTGGTTCCTCGGAGGCGTGGGGGCGAGGCGTCACGATCGACCGGTCTATACGTTCGCGATTCTGGGATCGCAGACCCCCGATGGGCCCGGAGTCTCACCCGATGCGCTCAAAGCCTTTGGGCCGCCGGTGGCGGTGGAGTCGTGCTTCGGCTTCAGCATCCAGGTTCTGCCGGCCGGTTCCGATCGGCGAATCAGGGCCCAGTTCGCCCAGAACCCCAGAGTCCGCGCGTACTACGCCCGGCGGGGTCTAAGCCTGCCCTTGCCGTGAACTCCGCCGGCTATGGCCGGTCAGGTCACACCCACGCGCGGCGGCCGTCACGGGGCCAGGGCCTTGGAGAGAAGGTCCTCCTGCTCCTTGTTGTGGGCCTTGTGCGAACCGGGCGCGGGCGAGGCGCTCGCGTCCCGGCCTGCATATCCAGGGACGCGATGCTGATATCCAGGAACGTCGCCGTCGAGGAAACGCTCGCGAATAAACCGCCAGGCCCCCATGTTGTAGGGCTCTTCCTGAGCCCAGACGATCTCGGCCGTAACCGGGTAGGTGCTGAGAGTCGCGGCAAGCTCGGCCCCTGGGAACGGGTAGTAACGCTCAAGGCGAACCACGGCGATATCGCGGGCTCCGCGAGACTCGCGCTCCTTCGTGAGGTCATAGAAGACCTTGCCCGAGGTGATGACCACTCTACGAACCATGGCCGGATCGACGGTGAGGTCCCCGAGGACGGGCATGAATCGGCCGTCGGATAGATCCCTCAGGGTGGAGACGCAATGGGGAGCGCGCAGGAGCGACTTCGGTGTGAACACCACCAGGGGCTTCTTGACCCTGGACCGGCCCTGAGCACGCAACAGATGGAAGAACGACGCCGGCGTTGACGGGTAAGCCACCCGGAGATTCTCTTCGGCGCACAGGACCAGAAACCGTTCGATGCGCGCCGACGAGTGCTCGGGGCCCTGCCCTTCATGACCATGAGGCAGAAGCAGGGTCAGGCCGACGGACTGATTCCACTTCTGCTCGGCGGCGGCCAGGAACTGATCGATGATGACCTGGGCGCCATTGCCGAAATCGCCGAACTGCGCTTCCCAGATCACCAGCGCGGTCCGATGGACCGCCGCATACCCGAACTCGAAACCCATGACCGCGCATTCGGAGAGCAAGGAGTCATAGACATCGAAGGTGGCCCCGCCCGCGGCCAGCAGCTGAAGGGGCACGAATTCCTTGGCGTCCCGGTGGTCGTAGAGGATGGCGTGACGTTGGGAAAACGTGCCGCGACCCACATCCTGGCCCGAGAGTCGAACCGACACGCCTTCGAGCAACAAAGTGCCGAGGGCGAGCGCCTCGCCGGTGGACCAGTCGACCTCACCCTTGCCCCGCCCCTCAAAAAGGTCGACACGTTTCCTAAGATGGGACATCAGCTTCGGATGGACCTCGAAGCCCGCCGGGATGGTGGTCAAGCCCTGAAGGGTGGCCCGAATCCGTCCCGACATCGCGGAAGCGTCCACGCCCTTCAGCTCGGCCGCCTGGACCGGCGGCTCGGGAGCGGGCGCGTTTCCGATCTGCTGCATGGCCGTCCGCTTGGTGGCCCAAATCGACTCGAGGTCTTCGCGCGAGAGGGCTCCGGAACCAACCAGCTTCTCGCCGTAGATTGTGGCCACGGACGGATGGTTCTTGATTCGCGCGTACATCATGGGCTGGGTATAAGACGGCTCATCGCCTTCGTTGTGACCCCAACGGCGATAGCCGACAAGATCGATGACGACATCGTGCTTGAATGTTCGCTGGAACTCGAA
>JAENWE010000303.1 GCA_016650185.1 Vicinamibacteria bacterium
GGTCCATAGCCGACCCACCATCCGGCCAGAACCACCAGATAGTAGATCGGGGCGATCCGCAGCGCGCGGCGCGCCACGAATGCCCGGAATACCGCTCCGGTCGAGCTGGAACCTGAAACCACCGCATCGCGTCCCCGGAGCAGAAGGCCGGTGATCAGAAAGCCCGAAAGAACGAAGAACAGCAGGACGCCGAAGCGGCCCCAATGGAACGCACGCTGAACCGCCGATCGATCGGGAAAGAAGTGAGAGATCAGGACGGCGGCGATGGCGATGGCGCGCAGGCCGTCGAGGGCCGGATAGTACCGGTCTGGTCTCCTCATCTGGACATTCATCTGCTGGAGAAAAGAGTGTACAGGGGCGCTAAATGTCCCGTTACCTCGGCGACAAGGTGAGCCAATCGCGTGTCGCGTACTGCTTGTGGCCCTTTTGTAGTCGTCCCCAAGCAGTTGGCGTTCTCTGCAGGTTCAGCATACACTCGCGTGCTTAGAAGGAAAGCAGGCGTCGCCCCCGACGCGCCGAGGGCAAGTCTACCCCTTTGTTCAGTAGCGGAGATTCCGCGAGGACCAACGGACCGACCGCCCCCACCCAATTGAATCTCCAGGAGAAAAGACGAACATGACCCGATCGATGCGCCTAAGCCTCGCAAGCTTGGCCCTTCCCCTTACTCTTGCCTTCTCGAGCTGCGGCGACGGCCTGGATCTTACGCCCAACCTGTCGGGGCCGGTAGGCTCCCCGTCCGGCAGCACCACACCCACCCCTTCGGCGACTCCCACGCCCACACCGGCGGCCACCGTGACCCCGACGGGCCTCACCTGTGGCCTGTCATCGAGACCAGACTGCGGCGGCTCGGGTTGCTGTTCCGAAGGGGGCTCGAACGATTTCGTCGGCGTGATCAACGACGCCCAGGCCGCCCTCGAACGGAGCAACCCTGAGATCTTCAACTCCAACGGCTCCCTCAGAGTGGGCGAGATCGAGTACACGACGCTCCTCGCGACCAAGATCACGTCGATGACCGGTGTCTGCGCCATCGGAGGCGGCAACTCCTCACGCTCCAAAGACGAGATCGGGTTGAAGCGGGACAACGATCGATCGATCAACGTCGACGTCATCATCGGCAGTTCGAATACGCCCTACATCGGCGGTATCTACACCTGCCGGCCGGCTTCTTTCTAAAGAAGCTGCTCGGTTTCTGAACCGGCGGCAAGAGGTCGCCGCCTTTCGTATTCTTGAGAAGCCCGATTAGCCAGGGCTCGTCGTCCCCCGAGGTCCGTCAGGGGCAGACGCGGGCGAAGCCCTCGTAGGTCGGTGGGGGGGCAAAGCCGAGATGGCCGAGCTGGTCGCGAAAAGACGGCATCCAGAGGAGCCCTAAGGCGAAGGCCATGGCCACGAGGATCGCCGGTCGCGCCCTCCTTCCTGCGCGGGCTCTGCCGACGCTGACCAGAGAAGCGGCGAAGACGATCAGCACCGGCACCACGGGAAGCCGATATCTCGAAAAGCCGTGGGTCGCTATGTGAAGGAGGAGATAGACAACCAGAATCGCGATGAGCAGAGCGACCGGCCGAGTGGCGGGCGCCCGCGAAAGGGCCAGCACGGATCCCAGAGCCACCAGAATCCAGGGAACCAGAACCACGCCCGCCACTGCCCGGTAACCGCCACAGGTGGGGTTCTGGTAGGCGCCCCTCCTCAGGTGGATCAGGGCCAGAGAATCGAGCTCCGCCAGACGCGGAGCCTCGTCGCGGATCTTCTCGAAAAGCCAGCCCGGCTGCCGCCTGAGGATGGCCTTGATTCCTTCCGCGCGGGCCCATCGAAACTGGTCCACCTTGCCTTCGTTCGCGTAATACTCATTGTAGACCTCGCCCCGCGGGATCTCCGCATTCCCCTGGTAGAGATTCAAACCGCCTCCCGTCGACACCGGAATGAAGGCATGGAACTGAATCCAGTTCCGGAGCGTCCAGGGCGCAATGACGAGGAGGGCCACGGTCAGGGTCAGGGCGGCGAGGGCGCCGCAGGAGCGGCTCTTCGACACCGCCAGCCACAAAACGGGAAAAGGAATCACATAGAGCAGGGTTTCTCGGGTCAGAACCGCGAGACCGAAAAGGAGACCGGCCATCACAGCGGCCCGGCGAGATGAGGTCTCCTCTGCGGCCATCACCCGTTCAATCGCCCACCAGAAGAGCGAGAGAAAGAGTGTCTCGCACCAGAAATGGGCGCTGTACCAGATCAAATCCGGGTAGCCCGCGACGATGAGACCGGCGACCACGGCAGCCCGCGGCCCAAACACCCGAAGCGCGATCCGGAAGATCGCAGGAACAAGAAGGCTTCCGATCAGAGCCTGAACCAGCTTGGTAGCCAGGAGACCGGCTCCCAGGGCCTGAAGAGTGGCCAGAAAATAGGGATACAGGGGTGGATGAAAAATCGGATAGTTCGAGAACGGAGAGAAATGCGCGGCTGGAATCCGACTGAGGGCCATGAGCCACATGGTCTCGTCGGCTACCGGCGACGTCTCCGGCTCCAGCCCGACGAAGAGAAGACGCAGGAGCGCTCCCAGCGCCCAAAGGGACACGAGGATCCGGCGCCGGGGTGCGGTGGGGACGGTTTCTGAGATCTGAGTCACAAGTGCCAGGCGGGATTATCCGCGACGGGAGCCGTCCTTTGGGATCCGATCGGAGCCGGGACCTAGAATTCCGAACCATGAGACTAGGACGCGTCTTCTTTCCGGCCCTTCTCCTTGGCGCGGCTCTTGGAGCCTACTTCGGGAGAGACCTCAAAGAGGTCATCGCTCGCCCTCCGGTGGCGGAAGCCCAGACCCGGCCGGAAGCGGGATCGCGTGAGCGCAATCTCGACCCTGACGAGAGGGCAACAATCGCGCTCTTTCGCGACTCGCAGGCCGCGGTCGCCTTCATCACGACCACTGAACAGCAAGTTGACTTCTGGAACCGTACCGTCTCCGAGCAGCCGACCGGCACCGGCTCGGGCTTCGTCTGGGACGACAAAGGACACATCGTCACCAACTACCACGTGGTCGAGCCGGTGGTCGGCTCGCGCTCGGGCGAGATCATGGTGACTCTCCATGACAAGAATCTCGCCGGGACTCTGGTGGGCGCGGCTCCCGAGCTGGACCTGGCCGTGGTCCGGGTCACCACGACCAAGGCGGATTTGAAGCCCATCCCGTTGGGCGGCAGCGACAATCTGGAGGTTGGGCAGAAAGTGTTCGCCATCGGCAACCCCTTCGGGCTCGACCACACTCTCACCACGGGAATCGTGAGCGCGTTGGGACGCACCATCACCAGCGTTCTCAACACCCCCATCGAAGGTGTGATCCAGACCGATGCCGCGATCAATCCCGGAAACTCCGGCGGCCCGCTTCTTGATAGTTCAGGTCGGCTGATCGGTGTGAACACCGCGATCTACTCGCCGTCCGGCGCGAATGCCGGCATCGGCTTCGCGGTACCGGTGGACACGGTAAGCCGGGTCGTGCCTCAGCTCATCGAATTCGGCCGGATGCGCCGACCCGTCATCGGGGTTCGTCTGAACTCCCGCCTGGACGGACTGGTGGCGCGGCGCTTCGGAATCCGCGGCGCGGTGATCGAGTCCGTGGACCGGGGTTCAGCCGCCGCCCGCACCGGCCTGGCCGGCGTGGATGTGGACCGCAACGGGAACAGCATCAGCGTGGGAGACGTGATTACCGAGATCGATGGCAAGTCCGTGGCGAGCGCGGCTGATTTGTCCGGCCGACTCTCGTACATTGAACCCGGCGCCACCGTCAGCATGAAGGTGTGGCGCGACGGAAAAACCCGGACCGTGAAACTGACTTTGGGCGGGAGCTAGCCGACAACGCGATTGCGACCGGCTTTCTTGGCGCGATAGAGACATCCGTCCGCGCGTTGCAACAGCGCCTCCGCGCTGGACACGCTCTCCGGCTGGTTGCAGGCTACGCCAATACTGACGGTCAGGCAGGCGGCGGCGCTTGATCGCTTGTGCGGCAGGCCCAGGCCTTCCACCCCGAGCCGGATCCCCTCGGCGAGTTCGATGCCGCCCGAGATCGGTGTGTCGGGCATGACCAGAACAAACTCTTCTCCGCCGTAGCGCGCCCCCAGGTCTTCCGGTCGCTGGATTCGTTTGCGGAGGCTGCGCGCCACCACCCGCAACGCGTGGTCTCCCATCGCGTGGCCATAGTGGTCGTTATAACGTTTGAAGAAATCGACATCGAGCAGACCCAGGGAGAGCGGCTGGCCCGTGCGTGTAGCTCGCGCCCACTCCGCGGCCAGGACGGCGTCGAACTGGCGGCGATTGGGCAATTCGGTGAGTCCGTCGATGTTGGCCAGGGTCTCCAGCATCCGCCGCTGTCTCACCACCTGCATGTGCAGCGCGACCCTGGCTTTCACCACGGTGGGATGAAGGGGCTTGGTGACGTAGTCGGACGCTCCTTCCGTCAAGCCCCGCTCTTCGGCTTCGGGCGTGTCGAGGCCGGTGATGAAGACCACGCAGATGGACGCGGTGCGCGCATCGTCTTTGAGGCGGTGCAGCACTTCATACCCGTCCATCTCGGGCATCATGACATCCAGCAGCATCACATCCGGCAGGTGCTCCTGAGCGAGCCGCAGGCCCTCATGGCCGTTCTTACCAAGGAGGACGGTGTAGTCCGCCTGGAGAAGGTCGCCCAACATCTGCCGATTGGTCGCAGAGTCGTCAACGATGAGAACTTTCTGCGCTAGGGACTCGGTTCCTTGGGCCATGAATGCTCCCACGGGATTGTAGCGGGTCGGACTGGAATTCATCCTTTTGGACACCCGGAAATCTGAGACTTTCGACCACTCTCAAGCGTCTAGAAAGGAAGGCTCTAACTGAAAGAAAGGCTCCACCCAAATATGAAGAACTCGCTCTTGCTGCCCCTCGCCATCACCGGACAGCTCCTGGCCGTCCCCGCGCTCGCTCAAGGAACCGGAAAGGATGTCACCATCCTCCGCATGTCAGGACCACAGCTCGGGGTCCGGCTGGCGGAAGTCGATCAGGACGTGGTCACCCGATTGAAACTCAAGGAGGAGAAGGGCGCCCTCGTTACCGAGGTGCTCAAGGATTCCGCTGCCGAAAAGGCCGGCGTCAAGGAGGACGATGTCATCCTCAAGTTTCAGGGACAGTCGATCTTGACCGCCGCCCAACTGAATCGCCTGGTCCGAGACGTGCCGTCGGGGCGGAAAGTGGACATCGACCTGGTCCGCGGCGGCGCCCCGGTCACGGTGAGCGCCACCATCAAGAACAAAGATTGGTCCGGAAACGCCATGGTCATGCCCGAGGTCGCCGAGTTGAGCAAGAGGCTTGACGAGAGAATGGGAAAAATGGGGGATCTGCGATGGAAATCCGAGAGCCGGGAGGGGCTGCTTGAGAACGAGCGGCCTCACGCCTTCACTTTCAAACTCGATGAGGGTAGCCCTGCCTGGAACGTGATCACCCGGTCAGGCCGCGGACGCCTCGGGATCACCTACACGGAGATCGAGGGGCAGCTCGCCAAGTACTTCAAAGCGCCCTCCGAGAGCGCGGTTCTGGTCGAGTCGGTGGTAGCGGGGTCGGCGGCCGAGAAGGCCGGGATCAAGGCTGGGGACCTGCTGACGAAGCTGGGCGGGTCCAACGTCAAGGATGGCTCCGACCTTCAAGATGCCGTGCGCGATCTCGAATCCGGGAAGCTGATCTCGATCACGGTGTGGCGGGACGGAAAGAGCGTCGATCTCTCCGTCACCATCACCGACGAGCGGAGGACAACCGAGCGCCGCCGCCGGCCGGTGTCCTAGCCGCTCGTCTACTTCAGCGCCAGCTTGACGCTGGCCTCGAGAACGGCCTTGTCCTGGCCGTTCACGAGGTGCGTCACCACTATCCCGGCCTTGTCCACGAAGAACAGGGTCGGGAATACCGAAACCCCGCCGTAGGCGTTCTGTGCCTCGGCGTTCGCGTGAGCCAGAACGAACTTGATCGAGAGCTTGGCCGCATAGGCGGCGCGATCTTCGTCGGTGTAATCGAGTTCGAGCAGTTTGTCGGAGTTGAGGCCGATGATGGTGAAGCCCTTCGGCCCGTAGACCTTGTCAAGCTCAACCAGCAGGGGAGAGGTAGCCACACAGGGCGGGCAATTGGTGAACCAGAAGTAGAGAAGGAATGGCTTTCCCGTCATCGTGGCCAGGCTGAGATCGGATCCGTCGTAGTTCTTGACCGCGAAGGCGGGCGCCGGATTTCCTTCCCAGCCAGTGATTGTCCGCTCGAGTATCTTCCCAAAGCGCGGATGGTTCATGATTCGATCCACATCCGCCTCGAGAATCTCGCCCGTCTGGGGATCCCGATCGAGAAACTTCGGCATGCGGGGGTCGGCCTCCATGATCCGAAGAATCACATTCGCGGTCCCCGGCACGGTGAAGGCGAATTGCTCTGAGATCTGCATCAGGGAAGGAGGCTTTCCGGTGGCCTTCTGGACCTGGACCACGAAAAGGGGGATCTTGAAAAACGTGTTGAACAGGCGATTGAGGGCCTTCCGCTCGGGAGGGGTCGTGAAGACCTCGTTGAACAGCGTCGAGACAACCACGGGCTGCCCGGGCTTGACGTTTGCCTTGAGGTAGTCGACGATCTTCGTCTCGGCAGTTGGGGCGTCTGTTGAGGAGGCCGCCTGGGGTGCGGTGATAAATGCGAGAGTTAGGACAAAAGGGGAAAAGATCATGATTTTCTGCTTGACATTGTCGCACGGGGAGGAGTACTTTCTGAGATGCCCCTCCCGGGGGACGCCGCTCGGGACCCCATCCACCCACACCTCCTACTGGCGTGACAGGCTGGAGAGACAGCCTCTGCTCAGCTCAAGTACATCTGGAAATCCCCCCTGGCTTTCCGATTTACCGAATTCGAGACGTCATTGAATCCCGACCTGATGGTCGGGATTTTTTGTATTTGAGGGCCACCACACTAGCTCCCGAGTGAAACCCCTGGGCCCCGATCTCTTTCGTGAAGCCCTGTCGCGGTTCGCCAGTGGCGTCACGGCGGTGACGTCGACTCGGGGGGGCGCTCGAGTGGGGATGACGGCGAGGTCGTCCATACCCTACTCGTGAAAGACGCGCCTCCACTCCTCTACCACGACCGCGGTTGGCGGCGACCGGAGGCCCTCCCGCTTGCGGCTCCAGGGTCGGACGTTCATGAGCTTTCACCGGAGGAGGCGGGCTTCGCCGGTTCTCCGACGGTTCCCAACCGGAACGGTTAGCGTCCTGTCGCTAGCTACAAATCGCCTCCAACCCGGATCAGCGACTTACCGAAAAGTTCACGGTTTTCGAACTTCCGATGCAGAGCCGGAACCTCGGCAAGGTCGTAGACCGAGGTGATGCCTGTCCGCCAACGGCCGGTCCTCAGGGCCTCGTGAATGGCCGGCTTCTCGGCGCCTTTCGTCGACGCCATCGCGACATAGACCACGAAACCTCGGACGGCGATGGTCTTGGCATAGAGCTCGCGGGAGATGTCGACGGGCGGGGGGAAGCCGCCCAGAGCGCCAATGTAGATTACCTCGCCCAGGCTGGCCACGGCATCGTAGTTCTTGGGCGCATCCGGACCGGCCACGCCATCCACGATCAGGTCGACGCCCCGGCCGTCGGTCAATCGTTTTACGTCCGCTACCCAGTCACCTTCCCGATAGTTAAGGACGTGGTGAGCGCCGAAGCCCTTGGCGAAATCCACCTTCGCCTGCGATCCGCAGGTTGCGAAAACCGTGGCTCCGGCCTCCCGGGCAATCTGTGATCCCATTATCGAGACCGAACCTGAGCCCGAGTGGAAGAGCACAGACATTCCAGGCTTGACCTTGCCGACTGTATGGACCAGATGCCAGGCCGAGTACGTGCCCGTCTGGAACACCGTCCCGGTTTGCCAATCGAATCCCTCCGGAATGATCGTGAGCCGGGCGGCGGTGGCGAGCGCGTACTCGGCGTTGCCGCCCCACTCACCCACCGAGGCCACCCGCTTCCCCAAGAGAGACGGGGCCGCGCCTTCGCCCACCTTGTCGACAAGGCCGCTGTATTCATATCCGGGAGTGAAGGGGAATGTGGGCGCGTTCCAGGCCACGCGTTTGGCCCGGGCGTGCGTGTCCAGAGGGTTGAGGTCCGAGTACGCAACCTGGATCCGGGCCTGGCCGGGACCGGGCTCCGGGATGGGAACGTCTTTCATCTCGAGAACTTCAGGACCACCCGCCACCTCAGCAACAATCGCGCGCATGTCTTCTCTCCATGACTTTGTTAGGTGAACACCCGGATCACCAGACGTCTTCGGGCAACTCCGCTTTGTGATTTTCGTGGCGCGCCATGACGAAGAGCAGGTCAGAGAGGCGATTCAGGTACATCCCGATAACCGGATCGATGGGAACCTGGCGCGACAGGCCCACCACCGTTCGCTCCGCTCGCCGACAGATGGTGCGGGCAAGATGGAGTTGCGCGCCGGTGGGTCCGCCTCCAGCCAAGATGAAGGCCTTGAGCGGAGGCAGATCAGCCTCGCGTTGATCGATTTCGCTCTCGAGCGCCTCGATCCTCGAATCTCCGGTAACGACCTTTTTCTTCCGATCTGCGACGTTGTCCGTCGGATCGGCGAGGCGAGCGGAAAGCGAGAAGAGATCCTTCTGAACCGCTATGAGCAAGGCGCCGAGGGCCGAGCCTTGAGGCAACTCGCTCTTGATCACGCCCAGCGTCGCCTGCAACTCGTCGATATCACCGTAGGCCGACACCCGGGGATCGTCCTTCTGCACGCGGGACCCGTCGATCAGACCCGTATCGCCTCGATCGCCAGTCTTGGTATAGATCTTCATGTCTTCTCTAATGCGCCCTGAGGGATTCGAACCCCCTACCCCTTGGTTCGAAGCCAAGTGCTCTATCCAGATGAGCTAAGGGCGCACGTCACGAGTCTGGTGATTGGAACGGAAGAGGCAGTTTATCCCGTCCCTGGTCCGAGTCGGGAACTTAGAGGTCTGAGGGGGGAGGCCGATCTCCGATCTGGCCAGGGCCTTGGTACCCTTTTCATTCAGCCGGTTTCTGGTGCGGTATCGTTGCGTTCCCTCTCGTCGGGCGGCGACCGGGCGTTTCGCGCCACATCCACCCGCACCTCTTTCACCAGTAACTTGGAGGCCCCTTTGCGACTCTCTCTTTCCACCCGGGCTCTGCTCCTGGGCGCGTTTACCGCGTCGGTTTTCACCACGCCCTCACAAGCCCTGGCTCAGGCCCGGCCCGGCGCCGCTCAGGCCGCCGACCCCGAGTTCGCAAAACTGGTGAAGGAGTGGACCACCAAGCCGGAGTTCATGTCCCCGCTGGTCGACTTCCTCCCTCTGAAGAAGGGTATCCCGACCCCAAGGGACATTCTCGGCCGCTGGGTCGGAACGCCGAATCGCCTCACCACCACCACGGAGGCTTACGCCTATTACCGCGCGCTGGAAAAGGCCTCGCCACGCGTGAAGATCCTGGTCATCGGCAAGACCGACGAGGGTCGAGAGCAGCTCATCGTCAACATCGCCAGCGAATCCATCATCAAAAATCTCGAGATGTACCGCGACTATCTCGCCCAGATCGCGGATCCGCGCAAGTACACCGAGGCCCAGATGAAGGGTGTGATCGCCAAAGCCAAGCCCATCTACTACGTCTCGGGTGGACAACACTCACCAGAGACCGGTCCGCCCGAGATGCTGATGGAGCTCGCCTATCGCCTGGTCGCCGACGACTCTCCCATGTACCAGGGCATTCGCGACAACGTCATCGTGGCCATCAATCCCGTGGTCGAGCCCGACGGCCGCGACCGCGTGGTCGACTGGTATCACCGCCACAAGGTCGACGAAACCGATGAGCGGACCAATTCGGGCGGACCGCCCTACTGGGGCAAGTACGTCTTTCACGACAACAACCGCGACATCAACTACTCCCAGGTCACCATGCGGAACGTCCTCGACTGGTATCTGCAGTGGCACCCGCCGATCATGCACGACCTGCATGAGTCCGTGCCCTTCCTGTACACCTTCTCCGGGCAGGCGCCGCAGAACCCGACCCTCGATCCCATCTTGTATGCCGAATTGCCGTGGTTCAGCAACTACGAGAAGTCGCAGATGATGAAGTACGGCATGCCCGGGGTGTGGGACTTCGCCTTCGTGGACATGTGGTCGCCCGGCTACCTCGCCTTCATGTCGAGCAACCACAACGGCATCATCCGCATGTATGAGACCTTCGGCAACGGCGGAGCCACCACCATGAAGCGCAAGGTCGCGCCCCCCACCGGGGCCGGCCAGACTTCGCGCGAGTGGTATCGCCCGTGGCCTCCCTACAAGGAAGTCGTCTGGTCGATGCGCAACAATACGAACTACATGCAGACGGGCGTCCTCTCGGCCCTCGAGCTCACCTCGAAGTTCCCCAACGTGATCCTCGAGAACTTCTACAAGAAGAGCTTCAACTCGATCGAGTCCGGCAAGAAGGACGCGCCCTTCGGCTACGTCATCCCGGAAGGCCAGAAGGATCAGACTCGCGTGGCCATGCTGATCAACCTCCTCCGCGTCCAGGGCATTGAAGTCGGCAGGGCCACCGCTGAAGTGAGCGTCAAGGAGGGCAAGTTCCCGCCCGGCTCTTACGTGATCAAACGTGACCAGCCTTACGGACGCCTGGCCAAGATCCTGCTTGAAAAACAGAACTTCCCAGACGCCAACCTCCGCACCTACGACGACACCGGCTGGACCATGGGCCTCATGAACCAGACCGAGGTCA
>JAENWE010000304.1 GCA_016650185.1 Vicinamibacteria bacterium
ACCCAGTCGGCCATCGCGAGACTTGAGTCCGGGGCCGCGAAGCATTCCCCTTCCATCGCAACGTTGCAGCGTTACGCCAGCGCCCTTGGCTGCCGTGTCGAAGTGCGATTCGTGAAGGGACGGGCACCCAAGACGAGGCCACGCCATCGGGAGACCCGGCCGGCAGCGTAGACCACGCAATCACTGAGGTTTACGACTTTCGGTCCGGGTATGGCGGACGCCCACCGGCGATGAGGGCGGGATAGATCAACGCTCGCCCCGGGGTTGGAGGCCAGCACAGCGCGAAAATGGGCGTAGGATTTCGCCATTCGCAGCGATACGCAGCGGGTTAACCGATTTCTCGTTCGATGAAGTAGGTGCCCGACGGAAGGGGTTGACACCCTGAGCATTGCAAACGATCGGGATGTAACGGCCGCCCGCTGGCGGCGCGTGGAGGCGCTGTATCACGAGATACGCGCGCGTCCGCCCGACGAGCGTGCCTCGGCTCTGGCTGCCGCCTGTGCCGATGATCCCGCGCTCATGGTCGAGGTGCAGTCGCTCCTGGATCAGCCCGAACCGGCGGCGGGATTTCTCGCCTCCCCCGCCCTGGAGGTCGCCGCACGCCTCGTCTCGGGCGCGAATTCGTCGCTCACCGCACGACGCATCGGCTCATTCGAGGTGCAGGGGTTGCTGGGCGTGGGCGGGATGGGCGAGGTGTACCGCGCTCGGGACACCCGGCTGGGACGATCGGTCGCCATCCAGAGAGGCGCACAGCGGCTTGTCGTAGGTGAGCGCGTGGAGTCTGAGCGGCCGAAGGCCGCTCGACCATTGCGGCCCGGCAGGGGGCGACTGGCCGGAGACTGCGGAGGAGGCGAGGTTGCTCTCGGGATCGCCATCGCCGCTCAGGTCGACCTACGTGAGCCATCAGGGCGAGCGGCCCATGGCGGTGACGTGGCGGCTTCAGCACCAACTGCCGGGGGATCTGTTTGAGTCGTTCGCGGCGGCGGTGGCCTAATTAGTTGCGAAACCAGTCGGCGAGAGTCTTGCAAATGAGAGCGAAGTCATCGGTGCCCCAGTTGGGACCTACGGCGCGGGCAACGCGGCCTCCAGCATCGCCGAAGAACTCCACAAGGGCTTGACCGGCGCTTTCGAACTCGGGCGTGGCTCGAATGGCGTCCACGACCGATTGTGCCGCGTCGCTCTCGTCGCGAGTCGTCATGGCAACCGCCCGGCAAACGTCTTGGGCGTGTTTCTCGGCCTGTGCGCGCTCGAACTGCCGGCTCTCAATCGATCGAGCCTCCTCGTCGGACCGCCGCCATCGGTCACGGGTGGCGGTTAGCTTCATGACTGACCAAGTCACGGGATTCGGCACAGCAACCATCACCCCTTCAACCTCGAACTCGCATGGCAGAAGCTCACATCCAACCGCTTCCGGGTTCAGTCGGGCGTGTATGCCCTCCGCCTTCAGCGATGGCTTGCGCACTATTCGGTATCTGTCAGCCTTTAGGTGCGGCGTGTCTTGCGCAGGGCGCCGGGCGTGGAGTTCAACGATGACGGTGTGGGATTCCGACAAGCGCTTCTCGAACTGCCAGCGCGGGTTTCTTTCGCTGGCTGCGAAGCCCTGCTTGGCCAAGGCGGTCTGGATGCCCCGATGAGTCGCTTCGTCGGCAATGAGCTCAAGCCCGACCACGATGTCCAGGTCTTTCGTCACTCGCGGACTAGCGCTAATCCATTGCCTCACGGGCACAACGCTACGGACATCCTGCTTCGTAAGGAGCCAATTCTGCTTCAGGAATAGGCCGTACCCTCCCGCTACCAGGAGGCCATCTCCGCCCACACCTTTCAAGTCCCTCCACAGTGGTCTGAAGTGAGGCCAGAGGGGATCATCCGGTGGGGCAATCAAGGTCTGGCGCCGCGCAGGAGAATGCCCCGAAGGTCTCGCGCCGCGCTCTGCTGACGAGCATCACCAGCTTGCAGTTCCAGCCACGCCTGCAGCCGACTCGCCCAGCGAACGCCGTGATCGTCGATCTCATTGTTAAAGAAGAAGCCAGCCTCGTCAGTCTGAATCAACTCGATATCTGCAAAGCTGGGGACATCCTCTGGTGTGCCACCTAGCAATGTGGTTGCCGCTTCTACGTCTGAAACCGCGATGACGCGTGGCCCCGATTCCGAGAAAGCCGTGTACCGGGTGACCGACAACCCACCGGTCAGGGCCCACTTAATCGTGGCGTCCGACGACAGCCTCGTGGCCCAGTCCATCCCCGCCGGCAACCGTAGCGCCTGGCGAGCGCGAATCCTGGGCTGCTGCCATGCCCGCCCGAGTTCGTCGAGCAGCCGCAGCGGTTCGCGCAACGTGATGGTTCCTGCCTCTTTTGACACGACCAGATCCTCGGACAAGGCTTGGACTGCCTTGGAAACCTGAGGCAGCGACAACTCGGCGCCAGCCTCCCGCACCTTCGCAGCGAGCGCAGTGAGCGATTCCCATCGCGGTTGGATCAGTAGCGTTCGCGCGACCATTGCAGAACGCCCTCGATAGGGGTTGTTCAGCGGTCGCGAATCTCGATGCCGGTTTGGCTCTCCGGATCGCAACACAAAGAGCCGACTGGGCACGACGATCAGGCCATTGCCACACAGATCGACGCCGCTGACGCCCTCGCGTTCCAGGTCTTCGAGCCGCTTTCTCGATAGGAATGGCACCTGAATCATGGGTAGCTCCCCATTACCGGCGGCAGCGGCCCGCGCCTGCGCGATCGCGAGTTGAACGGCCTGTGGGGTGGCTCTCCCTTTGGCCTCGACGACGAAACGAAACCCTTCGGATTCCGTGGGTAGCCCTAGCTCCACGCGGGCGTCTCCGCCCTGGGACCGGCCCGATCGGATCATGGAGCGGACAACCAACGGCGCAAGGAGAACCTCGCCGACTCGAAACCTGGAGAGCATCTCCGCTTCGCTTATTTTCTCGTTTCTATTCATTTGCCTAATAGGGAAATATAGCTAATTTGAGCAAATTGTAACAACATTTCTCACGGTTGGCCATATTCCTGCTCGGGAAATGAATGTAGGGCGGCGCGGCCTTCGTCGTCGGGAGTGTCGGCCACACCGCGGCGGACCGTTTGCGTCATTGGACCGAACCTTCCCCTCTTTTCAACCAGCCGGGCCGCTTTCTACATCACCCCGCCCTGAGTCTCCGGCTCCACCCCGCTCTCGATCACCCCGGCGAGCTCGATCACCAGTTCGCGCCGCGACTTGGCGCGCAGAGTCATATCGGGGTGGTCGCGAATCTGCGGACGGTGTTGGAACGCAGCCGCGAGAATATGGTCTAGCAGCCCGTGGTGAAAGTCGGGCCGCGTCGGAAGCGGACCTTATTCCGCCAGCTCTGCGTTGCTGAACCTCGAAATATTCCCGATATTCCTTCGGTCCAGCGCCTTGATCTGACGAAAAATCTCTCTCGCTTGCGACGCGACCGACTTTCACCACGGGCTGCTAGCCGGCCTCGGCAGGCATGACCCTCACGGCCGGAACGTCACCGTGAATATGTATCCGAGGTTGTGTTCGGAGCGAATGTTGTAGGTCGGATCGATGCGGACGGCGCCTTCGGGGAGAGAAGTGGTCGAGAGGCCGACGACCACCGTGTGCGCGCGGTCACGGAGTTGGCCGGCCACCGCGCCCAGGCCGTTCGCTTCGAGAAACGCGTTCCGGGCGTTGGGGCTGACGTTCGACAGGTCGATCCCGCCGGCCAGGGGATTGGCGCGACGTTCGCCTGAGGGGAGAGCTCGGAAGTGCCTCAGGAGGGTGGCCGAGGCGGAGAAGCGTCCGAGCCGTTTGTGCACGCCCAGGCTCGCATCCACTGGACTCACTGCGTCGATACGCTCTTCGCCTACGAATTCCTTCCTGGCTCGCAACTCGATCGCCGCGGCCAGCGTGTCCGAAATCGTGCGAATCCAGGCGACACCCAGGTCGAGACGATGGCCGATGCCGATGTGGGCCTCCGTGATCTGAACCGCGCTGCCCGCGACCGAAAACGAGCGGTCTGGAAAAGATCCGGGTCCGGCCAGGGTGAATGCGGCGCGACCGTGAGCTTTGCCTCCCAGAAAGTCCGAGAACGCGAGTCCGGCGAAGGTCGCATCGACGCTTCCCGAACCCGCCCCGGACTGCAGGGCGTGGAGGCTCCTGGCCATCGGAATGGCGAGGGCCGCGGAGAGACCGAGGGCGAGTCCTTCGCGGCGAAGCGTTCGGGCGACCCCGATTGTGGCGGTGCCGGGAATGAACGCGTCGACGCGCGCATCTCCTCGCTTATCGACATACGGGTGCTCGCCCACGAAGGCATTCGGAATGGACCGGCTCGCTCCGGCAAAGATGAGGTCCCGCGGGGAGGACGGAATGGCCGGCGCCTCGGGGAGAGCCACCGCCCGGTCCACGATCAGGTCCGAGAAAAGCTCGGTCCGCTCCCCGAGTTGGAATCGAAACCGAAACCCGACATCGAAGACATCGATCCCCTGAGGGTCGCGGTCGCGGTCGTCGACATAGAAATCGGCGCCGAATGAGCGTGGCGCGGACAGGGATAGAGACGGGAAGGACACCGGCCGGAAATTGTCGTCCGCGGTGGCGGGGAGAACGGCCAGGGCGGTGAGGGCCAGAGCGACGATTCCGTCGGCCCGCCGAAGATGCTTGATCAAATCCAAATCCTTTCGAATCGCCCGCCGGGCGAGGAAACTCCCAAACGCACCCGATTATCGCCTTTGTGAAAGCCGAAATGAGGCCTTGTTCACCCCCCGCTTCCGTGTTCGGTCAAAATAGACGGCTTGACCCCCATTCGTTCCGTCCTCATTGCCAACCGCGGCGAGATCGCAGTCCGAGTCATCAAAACCTGTCGGTCCATGGGGGTTGAAACGATCGCGGTCTATTCCGAGGCCGACGCTTCCGCCCTCCACGTCCGCGAAGCCGACCGCGCGATCCTGATCGGGGAGGCTCCCTCGTCTGAGTCATACCTGCGCATAGACCGCATCCTCGAGGCCGCCAGAGAGGCGAAGGTGCACGCCGTTCATCCGGGCTACGGTTTCCTGAGTCAAAACCCGGACTTTGCCGACGCCTGCGCCGAGGCGGGGATCATCTTCATCGGCCCCCCCGGCGATGTTCATCGGCTGATGGGCGACAAGAAGGCGGCGCGCCACCAGATGAAACGATCCGGCGTGCCCGTGGTCCCCGGCTACGACGGCGACGATCAGCAGAATGAGCGCCTCAGCGCCGAGGCCAGGCGCATCGGCTTTCCCCTGATGATCAAGCCGTCACGGGGTGGCGGGGGCAAGGGGATGCACGTGACCCACAGCGCAGCCGAGTTCGATGCGGTGCTTCCGCGCGCGCGCCGGGAATCGCAGTCGAGCTTCGGCGACGATGGGCTCGTCCTGGAGCGCTTCGTGCAGACGCCGAGGCACGTCGAAGTCCAGGTTCTCTTCGACACCCACGGCCACGGTGTGCATATGTTCGAGCGCGAGTGTTCGGTCCAGCGTCGGCATCAGAAGGTTCTCGAGGAAACTCCCTCGGTCGCCCTCGATGCGTCCCAGCGAGACCGTCTCTGTGCGGCGGGAGTGGCGGCCGCTTTCGCTGCGAACTATGTGAACGCGGGCACCGTCGAGTTCCTCCTTGATCCCTCGGGCGAGTTCTTCTTTCTGGAAATGAATACCCGCCTTCAGGTCGAACACCCGGTGACCGAGATGACCCTCGGGCTCGATCTCGTGCGTTTGCAGCTCGAGATCGCGGAAGGAAAACCCCTGCCTTTCGCGCAAGCGCAGCTCGCGCCGCGGGGCCACGCCATCGAAGCCCGACTCAATGCCGAGGATCCCCGGCGAGGCGATTCGCCTTCGCCCGGTCGGATCCTGCACTTTGAGGCGCCCCGCGGTCCCTTCGTGCGCTGCGACTCCGGTGTGGCCCAAGGCAGCGTGGTTCCCGAGTACTACGACTCCATGATCGCGAAGATCATCGCCAGCGGTCCCACGCGCGAGGCCGCGCGCACGACGCTGATCGAGGCTCTTCGTCACACCGTGGTTCTGGGGATCGCGACGAACCGCGAGAGACTCATCCAGATCCTCCTGAGCGAACCATTCGCCGCGGGTCGCATTCACACCGGTGTTCTCGACGAGATCGGTCCCCTCCCGAAGGAGGAGCCCGCCTCTCCTGAAGACCTGGCTCTGATCCTGGCCGCGCTGGAGACGGAGTCGTCTTCGTCCCTGGCCGCAGTGGGCCGAGGGGCGGAGGCGGCTTCCGATCCCTGGGCCTCGACCAGCGCCTGGAGGCTCTCATGAAGTTCGCGCTAGGTCCGAACGCTCACCGCGTTGAGCGCCGATCAGAGACCACGTTCGATGTGGATGGCGTCAGCGTCCAGGCGAGCGTCTCGGCCAGAGGGACATCTCAGTTCGATGGCCGAGTGGGGGGGCGTCGCCCATCGGTTTTCGTGGTTCGCGACGGCGATCGCGTATTTGCCCAGGTTGGCGGCCGCTCGTACGCTCTGAGAGTGGTCACACGGGCCGCCGCTTCGTCGACCACGGATTCGACCGCGCCAGGAGGACTCGACGCGCCGATGCCGGGCCGGGTGAGCAGGGTGGACGTCGCGGTGGGCGACGTGGTGAGGCGGGGCCAGGAACTCATCGTGGTTGAAGCCATGAAGATGGAAAACGCGCTGGTGGCTCCGATCGACGGTGTGGTGAAGAGTCTGGCCGTGAAGGTCGGCGACATGGTTGCTCCCGGACCGGCCCTGGTGGTGATCGGGGCCGCGTCTTGAACCTTCCTTCGCGGGTCCGCATCGTCGAGGTCGGGCCACGCGACGGTCTGCAGAATGAAGCCATCACCGTTTCCGTCGAGGACCGAATCACCTTCTGTCTGGCTCTGATCGAGGCGGGCCTGCCCGTGGTCGAGCCGGGCGCGTTTGTCTCGCCGAAATGGGTCCCCCAGATGGCGGACAGCGAGGACGTGTTCAAGGCCCTGCCAAAAGATCGGGCGCAACTCCCCATGCTCGTGCCCAACCGGCAGGGGTACGAACGCGCGCGGGCCGCGGGTGTTTCGGCCATCGCCATCTTTACCGCCGCCTCCGATGCCTTCAATCTGAGGAACACCAATGTCACCATCGACGAGTCGATCCGAAGGTTCGAGGAGTTCGTCGGCGAGGCGAAGAAGGCGGGGGTGTTCGTGCGCGGCTACATCTCGACGTGTTTCGGCTGCCCCTATGAAGGGCCGGTTCCCCCCGCAAAGGTCGCGGACGTGACACGCCGGTTGATCGGGCTTGGCTGCGATGAGATTTCCCTGGGCGACACCATCGGCATCGCCGTCCCCAGCCAGGTTGATGACGTCATCGGGGCGGTGTCGCCTCACGCGCCTCTGGCGCGTCTGGCCGTCCACTTCCACGACACCCGAGGCGTCGCACTCGCCAACGTCCTGCGTGCTCTGCAGCTGGGCGTGGCGATCGTCGATAGCTCTGCGGGGGGCCTTGGTGGCTGTCCGTACGCGCCGGGCGCTTCGGGAAACCTCGCCACCGAGGATCTGCTCTACATGCTGCACGGCATGGGCATCGAAACCGGCGTCGACATCGTGAAAGTCGCCGCCGCCTCACGGCTGATCGGCGAGCGCCTGGGACACGAACTGCCGAGCCGGTATCTGAGGGCCACTCGGCCACAAGAATAGCGAGGGTCGGGCCTGATCGAGAACGCTGCGGCCGCCGGGGTTGCTTTTGGGAGAAACCACCGTCATCGCGAAGGACCCGAAGTTCGTCTCGGACTGAAGCGATCTCGGCGTTACGCCGAGACTGCTTCGTCCCATGCATTTAGACGGGGTCGTCGCAGTGACGGGAAAGTCTTCGAATGACGGGTGGCGCGCCGCCTTCCGTCATCGCGAAGGACCCGAAGTTCGTCTCGGACTGAAGCGATCTCGGCGTTACGCCGAGACTGCTTCGTCCCATGCATTTAGATGGGGTCCTGCTGAGGACGACGGTCGAAAACACCACATATTGGGCACTTTTCGGAATGGCGGCGTCCTCCCAAATAGTCACGGACGGAGTCCGTCCACGGCTCGCAGTGACGGGAAAGTCTTCGAATGACGGGTGGCGTGCCGCCTCCGTCATCGCGATGACGAAGTGGCCGTTTGCAACCCTCCGACCCGTTTTCGCGCCAGAACGAAGCGCAGACCGATCCGAGCCTGGGCCCCGCCCGCTTTGACGCGGACCTTCTGACCATTCAGGTCGAGATCGCCCGACCCCTGGCTGAACCGTCCCTGGGCCACCACCACGACGGATGGTGTTAGCTGTCGTCCGACCTCGAGCCCCAGCGCGAAGCCCAGTGGAGACACCTTGTGTTTGGAGGACACGATGCCGCTGAACGTGGCGGTGTCGTAGGGGTAGACCTCTCCATAGCTGACCCTGTCCGCGACGGTCGCGTTCACTCTGAAGAACGCCGGACCGCCTTCGACATTCACGTTCCACTTGTCGGAGCCGCCGCGGTAAACCCCGGTAAGGGAGAAGCCGGCCTCACTAAAGCCCAAGCCGGCCTGGGTTCCGCTGATGCTTCGGGGCTGCGAGAAGAAGAAGGGGTGCGGAATCCGAGCGTCGAACGTGCCCGCGGATTTGCGGGAGGAGGTCTGTGCTCCGATCCTCACCCCGAAATTGCCGCTCACGTTGTATTGGAGATCGAAGGCCCCGCCCGGAGCGCCGCCCACGTCGTAGGAACCCTTGAACGTGCCGTCTTCCGCGTAGTCCCGCACGGTCTGCGACGAACTGAAGGTAGAAGAGCCGATGGTCTGAGCGAAGGCCAGACCAACTTCGATCCGGCTGTCTCCCTGCGGGGCCCGCCCGGTGACGCCCGAAACGGGTTGAGGGTCCTGGGCGAGGGCAAAACTTCCGGCCAAGGTCACAAACCAGACGGCGAGGTTCGCTCGAGTGCTCAGGTTCTTCATTAGTTCACCCCCACCGCGGTCCACGCCTGGGCGACCGCGGCTTCCACCGCCGGGTTGCTCGGATACAGCTCCTTCGCGGCCTGGATGGTCGCGGCCCGGGAGGCGGCAAAGTTGCTTGACGGGACCAGGAAGGACGTGAAGGCCCGGTAGAACACACGCTCGATCTGCTCGCGGTTCGTACCCCCCACGCCGGTCACTCGTCCGCCCAGCCGATGGACTCCGCCTTCGATGGCGAGGTAGAAGGCGTGGTTGGCGATCCCCGAATTGATATGGACGCCTCCGTTGTCCCCCGTGCCGGTGAAGCGAATGGAGTAGTGGTCGGGATCGCCATAGAGCCCTGGGTTCTGCATCGAGCGGATCCCATCGAGCGGGAACGAGGCGGCGGTCGCGATGTCCTCACCGTTCAGATAGTCGGCTCGCATCGGCCCGTTGCCCGCCGGCTGAAAATAGAACTCCACGGCTGTTCCCATCATGTCCGAAAACGCTTCGTTCAACGCGCCGGACTCGTTCCGGTAGATCAGGTTTGAGGTGAAGCGCGTGACTCCGTGCGTCAGTTCGTGCCCCACGATGTCGAGGGCGCCCGCGAAATTGTTGTACCTCTGTCCGCCCAGGGTGAAATTACTTGGCAACCCGACGCCATAGACCATGATCCCGGGGTGCAGGTAGAAGGCGTTGACGTAGTAGTCGAGGATATCGTCGCCGTACAGAGTTCGATTCAGGGTCAGATCCTCTCGACGCACCAGATTCACGAAGCTGCGCACGGGAGTGTTCGCATCGTTGAGGCCGCGACGGCCAAACCGCTTGAAGTAGTAATCGTAGGTGTAGCCGGTGTACACGTGGGCGTCGACCACGCCTCCGTCCGTCCAGTCGTTGTCGCTGTCGGCGGCATAGTCGGTGGAGCGGATCGAATTCGGAAAGCTGGCCACGAGGATGCTGTCGATCCGCAACGGATCTCCCTTCATGTCCAACGTCTGCAAGGTGGGCGGGCGCAGCGCATCCTGAGCCTGGAAACTGCCGCCCGTTCCGGTGACGCTTACTTTCTTGGAATCCCCAAGCACTCCAGTTCCGCGCCCCACTGCGCTCTGGCTGTCGCGGTCGGAGTAGTCAAGCGGAATGGCGCCGCTGTGTGCGTCCATGAAAACCACGCGGGCATCGGTCCCGGTCAGGATCTGGCCCCGCCAGGCGAGCACGAACGTGAAGGAGCTGTCGGTGGTGAGCGGAAGGATGACGAGATCCACCTCGGCCGGGAAGAGGCGGCCTCCCGGATGAGCGGCCTCCAGCGTCCGTCGCGCCGCAGATTCCCCGAGGGTTGGCCGGGTCTCGATATCGATCCCCTCCAAAAGGGCGCCGAAGACACTGATCGTGCCCGACGCATCTTCCTGTCTCACCAGTTCGCCCCCCCACACCGGGACGCTTTGGTAGAGCTGCTCGAAGCGGGTGTGGATCCGACCCGGCAGCATGGTGTCCTCGCGCGTGCTCAGAACTCTCAGCTCGCCCCGGGTTGCCAGGGCTCCGATCTTCTGATCCCACTCGCTGACGGCGGCTCGGCTCGTGGCCGAGATCGAGGTCATGCGCGGCCCTGGTCCGGGCGCTGGCCCTTCCATCATCCCGAACCCACACACCGCGAGTACAAAGCTCGCCCGCAAAGTTCTATTCACGTTCCCCTCCCGGAAGTTGATGAACCAGAGACGACTAGTTAGTGGACGCGCCGGCTGACGAGCCCGCTAGAAACGCCACCCGCAATGTACCCTTTCTTGGTGCGTACGGTGGCGTCCTCGCGGTCCACCCTGACTTTCACGCTGCGGAATTTTCCGTCGTCACGGCGGGTCGGTGCGTATCCCACGATGTAGTACGAGCGAGCCTCTTCGGCTGCCCTTGAAACTGCGCTGGTCAGCACGTTGGCGAAGCGCGAGACGAAACCCCCCGTGGCTTGGGCCAGATCCTGGGACCCGCCCGATCGGTTCCAGGCCTTGTCGAAGATCGACTCCATCTTCTGCCCGGGCTCTGGGAGGAGGCCGTCGAGGCCGTAGGCGTCGATGAAATGGATGGCCGCCTGAGCCTCGCGGGCGAGGTGAGCAGTGCGCTCCAGCCGTTCATCCATGAGACGCAGCTGCGGAAAGCCATCGGAAATAAGAATCAGAGACTTCCTACCGGGGATCGCGGCAAGCTGAATGAGGATCTCGTCGAAGAGGGACAACAGTTCGCCGGTGCGAGCAAAACGCGACTGAAAGCGCTCGCGGCGCAACGACTCGGTATAAGCGCCGTTGACGTCGTCTTCCATGTCGAACTCTATCTGCTCGCCCAGCGATTCGCCGGCCCCTCCGGGCCTGAAGAATGGGCTTCGACGCCGTGACATCACCTTGCCGATGGAGGCGAGACGCAGGCGGTCGTCAGGGATACGGCCTTCCCACACTTCGCGGGTCGCGAGATTGATCATTCGGACGATGTCCCCGTCCTTCGCTTGCTTGGCGATGAAATCGGATGTGGCCTCGCGCACCCGCGCGAGTTGCATCGGGGTGAGGTCTGAAGGATCCGCCACGATCACAATCCGCTGCCCGGGGGAATGTGAGAGGGGCCCTTGGGCGAGGACGGCCAGACTGGCCGGCCCTCCGTCCTCGCTGGCCGCCATGGTGGCGAGGGACCCGTCTTCGATGGCTTCGAACACGGAAACCTCGACCGGCTTTCCGTTCTCCAGAATAGAGAAGTTCTCGGCCACCAGTCCTCTGATCGGACGGCCCCCCCCGTCAACCACGGAAACATCGAGCCGGATCATTCGGACGTCGCTCGAGAAGGTCAGAGGTTCCGAAGCTTGCGGACGCGTCTGTGATTGGGGTGCGCTGGCCGCGACCCCCAGGGCGAAAAGGACCAACGTGATTGCCGACATCGTGCACTCCATTTCCAGAGAGGCCGAGGGAATTGTTGGATTCCCGCGGGACTTCACGCAACATACTCGCTGAGCCCGGTTCGGCGTGACCGCCCCTCGAGTCAATTCCCAGTTCAGCCCGAAAGCGCCCCTTTCAGGATGGCGACGTCCGAGTCGAACGACTCGGGATGGAGGGGGCCGAACGAGAA
>JAENWE010000305.1 GCA_016650185.1 Vicinamibacteria bacterium
CCATGAGGTCGACATAGGTCATGCCGCGTTCGCGGAGAAGGTTGGTCCGCCCCACCTCGAACCAGGCGAAGTAGGCCCCGTGATAGGCGTAGCCGAACTTGTCCGTCTCGGCGAAGCGAACGCGCACCCTCGAGACCGACCGCAGCCCGCTCATGAACCCTCCGAAACTTCGAAGATCACCGCGGTTCTGGGATTGAGCCGATACCCCGCGAGAGGGCTCTGCGACAGGATCGTCCCCCTCAAGAGTCCCGGGTAGTTCTTGTAGCGGATCTGAGGAGGGACGAATCCGCGACCCTCGAAGGCGGCGGCGATGTCTCCGATGCTCTTTCCGATGAGATCCGGCATGACGTAGTCGCGCAAGGATCCGTTCTTGGCGATGATCAGCAGCACACCCTCGCCCAGGTTCTCCACCACTCCGGCGTCCGGCATCTGGACGAGGACCGTGTCCTCAATGGCGGCGGAAGGCGCCTCGATGATTCGCCGGATGGGTACTCCCAGGCTCTCCAGGCGCAGGCGCGCACTGCGCAAGGCCTGCCCCTGGACGTCGGGCACGGTGGTCTTCCTTGGGCCCATGCTCAAGACGACCCGGAGAGTGCGGTTCTCCTTGATCGAGGTCCCGGGGAGAGGATCCTGTTCGATCACCCGGCCCGCTCCGACTTTCGGATGGTTCTTGCGACTCGTCACCTTCAGCCGCAATCGGCGCAGAGCGGCGTCGTTCGTGGCTGCGGCAAGGGTCCGGCCGTTGAGATTGGGTACGGAAATGGTCTGGGAATTGCGAACAATCCGCAGAGTGAGGGCGGCCGAAATGAGCCCGCAACTCAGAGCGGCGACGAGAACCAGAAGCTTGCGGACCATGTCGAAGAAAGAGGGTGAGGAGCGGTGAAGTTTAGTCGCTCGCGTCGATCGTGCCTCGCGCTGCCGTTTTCGGAATGGATCCGGCCAGCACCTCTCCCGCTCGCAGCTTCGCGCCGTTTGCGAAGTCGAAGGCCGACACTGGTCCTCGACTTTCCGGCTGCAGAAGCTGCAGACGGAGCAGCGAGCCCTGAGCACAGGCCACATCCAGGCCCTGCCGGGAGACCCGCACGATGGTCCCGGGCACGGGCGCAAGGTCCGGCGCGCCGCCGATGGCGGCGGCGCAGAGAATCCTGATCGAGCGTCCCTGGCGGCGGAACTGAACTCCCGGCCAGGGCGAGAAGCCACGCACTCGATTTGCGGTTTGGTCGGCGGAGAGAGAGAAGTCGACGTCCCCGTCGGATTTCCTGATCAGAGGGGCCTTGGTCGACGAGGCTTCGTCCTGTGGCGTCGGTTCAACGGATCCGTTGACTAGGCCCGCCAGAGTGTCGATGAGAAGGGCGGCGCCGAGCATGGCCAGCCTCGGTTCGAGGGCGGCGGTGGTGTCTTCTGGATCGATGGCGCACGTCTTCTGGAGGAGGATCGGTCCGGTATCCATTCCGCGATCGAGTCGCATGGTGGTCACGCCGGTCTGAGCCTCGCCGCTCGCGATCGCCCATTGAATCGGCGCGGCTCCTCGGTATTTGGGAAGAAGGGAAGCGTGCACGTTGACGGCTCCCCAGTTTGCGCATTCGAGAATGCTCTCGCGCAGAATCTGGCCGTAGGCGACCACCACCAGTACCTCCGCTTTCATGGCGATGACGGGATCGGGGTCGAGCCTGAGTTTTTCAGGCTGGAACAGTCCCAGGCCAAGCCGCTCGGCCGCGATCTTGACCGGCGTCTTTCGCAGGCTGAGTCCCCGGCCCTGAGGTCGGTCGGGCTGGCTCACCACCAGGGACACCTCGTGGCCCGCGCCGTGGATGGCCTCCAGGCTGGGCACCGCGAAGTCGCCCGTGCCCATGAAGACGATCTTCAAGGCTCCTGGTCGTCCCAGTCGTTGGCCTTCGCGCGTTTTCGGAGCTTGCGGGTCATCAGATCGCGCTTCAGGGGGGTCAGACGGTCGACAAACAGCTTTCCGTCGATGTGGTCGATTTCGTGGCAGAAGGCCCGCGCGAGCAGGCCTTCGCCCTCGTGGACGCGCTCGGTTCCGTCTCGGCCGATACCCTTCACGCGCACGAAACGCGGCCGCAGGGGAGAGCCCGCGTAGCCGGGAACGGACAGGCAACCTTCTTCCTCCTTGACCTCGCCCTCGCGGGAAATGAACTCGGGATTGATCAGCTCGATCAACTGTTTCGGGTCTTCGCCGACCGACAGGTCAACGATAATAACGCGCAGGCCAACCCCGATCTGAGGCGCGGCGAGGCCGATCCCCGGCGCGGCAATCATGGTCTGATGCATGTCGTCGAGCAGAGCTCGAATGTCGTCTGTGACCTCGGGAACGGTCGCGGAGGGCGCGTGGAGCACATCTTCGCCCCACTTGACGATGGGCCTGATAGCCAAGGGTCTGGTCCTTTCGTTATTCTTTCGGGTGGCGGCCGATAGCCGCGACCTCGTATTAGCGGTTCGGATTTTCTCCGAAACCGAAGGTCGATGCCCGCAGATCACGCGTTCCCTCGAAGTGGGCGAGGACCTCGTCGCGGGAATCTCCGCCGTAGGTTTCGAGGAGCGCCTGGGCGAGGACGATGCGCACCATGGCTTCGCCCACCACCGCCGCAGCGGGGACGACGCAGGTGTCGCTTCGCTCGATGGCGGCGGGCGAGGGTTCGAGAGTCCTGAGATCCACCGAGGGCAGGCGCTTCATCAATGTGGGGATCGGCTTGACCACGGCTCGAACTCGGATCTCCTCGCCGTTGGAGACCCCGCCTTCGATGCCTCCCGCGTTGTTCGAGGGCCGGGTGAACCCCCGAGGCGGCGCGAAACCGATCTGGTCGTGAAAGACGCTTCCACGCAAACGGCCGGCGTCGAAGCCTCTGCCCGCGGCCACGGCCTTCACCGAGGGCACTGACATCAGGGCCTGGGCGAGTAGTCCATCCAGCCGCAAGGTCCATTGGGCGAAGCTGCCGATTCCCGGGGGAAGGCCCCTTGCCGCCATCTCGATCTCGCCTCCTACCGTGTCTCCATCCTTCTTTGCTGCGTCGATGGATGCCCGCATCCTGCCCGCGACCGCTTCGTCGATGCAGCCGACATCGGAAAGCGCTGAGGCCGCCATTTGGTCGAAGGAGACGTCTCCCTCGACCGCGGCGCCTTCGATGCGGACCACGTGAGACCGGACCTCGACGCCAAAAACATCGAGGAGAGCCTGAACCAGCATTCCCGCCGCGACCCGGGCCGCAGTGTCGCGAGCGCTCGAGCGCTCGATGATGTTGCGAAGATCCTTGGTCATGTATTTGAGCGCGCCGGCCAGATCCGCGTGGCCGGGCCGCGGCGACGTCCGCTCCCGCTTTGAGATCGCGGCCGTCCGGTCGGCCTCGGGCACCACCTGGGGCGACATCACATCCGCCCAGTTTGCGTGATCCCGATTGCGCACGACCAGGGTCACGGGCGAGCCCAGGGTGAGGCCATGACGGACTCCGGAGAGGATCTCCACCTCGTCGCGTTCGATCTTCATCCGCCCGCCCCGCCCATAGCCGCGTTGACGCCGCGCCAGTTCCCTGTTGATCCGGTCCTTCGCTATTTCCAGTCCGGCGGGGAGGCCCTCCACCAGGCAGAGCACCGCCGGTCCATGAGATTCACCCGCGGTCAGAACGCGCATCGCGCGGGGAATCTAGCAGCCTCTGCGGCCTCAAGGCTTGGCGATACGCGGCCACGGTGAGGCGCGCGGTTTCCTCCCAGGAGAAAGCGGCGACGCGTTCGAGTCCTTTGAGGCGCAGTTCCTCACGCAGGCTCCGACTCCCCGCGAGGTGGCGCAGGCCGTTTGAGATGGCCCCGACATCCGTCGGGTCAACCAGCAGCGCCGCACCCTCTCCGATCTCGGCCAGGGAAGTGGTGTTCGAGGTGAGCACCGGAGTGCCGCAGGCCATGGCCTCCACGACCGGGAAACCAAAACCCTCGAACAGGCTCGGATACACGCAGGCGAGGGCGTGCGAGTACAGAGAAGGAAGCGAGCTCTCCTCCACGTAGTCGAGAATCACTGTCCTGGCCGCCACGTCGGGGCGCCGCGCGCGGGCGTAGATCTCGTCGCACTTCCATCCTCGTTGTCCGGCCAGAACCAGCCGCACATCAAGGACGTCGCGGGCGAAGGCCGCGAACGCGTCGATCAACCGCACGAGGTTCTTCCGCGGTTCGATGGTGCCGACGAACAGAAAATAAGGGTGGTCGAGCCCGGGGTAGGTCGGGCGCTCCGCCACCCTTGTGAATCGCTCCGCCGCCGCGTAGGGAATCGAGAGCACGCGGTCTGCGCTGATTCCCAGATCGCTGACGACGTCAGCCCTCGTGGCCTGGGACGGCGTCAGCACCAGACGCGCCTTCCGCGCGACTCGGGGCACGAGGCTGGCGGTGAGGAGTCGCTTTTTCAGGGTGTGATGCGCCGGCGTCCGGGTCAGGCTCATGTCGTGCACCGACACCACATAGTCGCCCGCGAGGACGGCGGGCGCAAGGTAATTGGTGTAGTGGACGATGTCGGGTCGAATCTTCTTGAGGAGGAGCGGAAGAAGGAACTGCATCCAGATCGAACGGATTGGGAATTGAAACCCGTGGACCAGCCGGGCCGAGGACGGGAGAACGTAGTCCACTGGACCGTTCGAGAGCAGCAGCAATTCAGACACGTCTCGCCCGACCGAGCGGGCCATGTGTTCGACGATCTCCGCGGTGTAGTGCCCTACTCCCGAAATGCGGCCCCGCAGGGTGGTGACATCGATGGCGACAATCATGGAGCGCGGGTACCCCTCCAGTTTCACATGACAAGGCGCCCGCCCCTCTCGTCTTGTCCCTTGTGACAATCCAGAAAGCGTCACAGACCAATTAATGAATCGCGGCTCAGAAACGTCACCATCCCCCAACGCAGAAAGGCTCCAGACCATGCTCCTCTCCTTGAACCCCTCTTTTATACCCGCTCAGTCCATCGATCCGGTCCTGCACGGTCTCCGTTCTCTGGTGGCGCGAGGACGCCATGCCGAGGCGGACCGACTGGCCCAGGCTCAGAAAAGACGCCTCTTTGCCGGACACGGTCGACTGTTCCTGGCCTTGCGCGCGGAGATCGCTCTCGGTCTCGGTCGTTTCGGCGCCGCCCTGAACTGGGCAACGGATGCCATGAAGCGCCTGGACGCGACGGATGACCTCGCCCCGGCCATCGAGGCATCGAAGATCCGGGCTCTTTTGGGTCTCGGTCGCTTTCGCGAGGCGCAAGTCATCGTCGAATCGAGTTTCGCCTCGCGGGATCGCGGCGGGTCCGATTGGAGCGTGTTTCGCGGCCAGGTTGCCCTTCATGCCGGCCGGCTCCTGGATGCCTCAGCGGCTGCGGATGATGCCTGCGTCCGCGCCCAAGCCGCGGGGCAAAGGGGGCGCCTGGTCGAGTCCTTGTTGTTGAGAGCACGTACGGCGCGGGAAACCGGCGACCCCACCGGCGCTCGTCGTGATCTCGACCGAGCCCTCGGGCTCTCCCAAGGCCGTCGAGACGCGAGCGCGTTGGCCGCGGTGCTCTCTGATCGAGCGGATCTCATGGCGCACTCGGGCGATTGGGTGGAGGCGGCGCGAGACGCCGGTCAGTCCGCTCGCCTGTTCGCGCGGACCCGGTCACCGCACGAGCATCTGAGCGCGGGCCGGCGGAGGGGCCTTCTGGGTCTGGCCCTGGGCGACCCCCACGATGCGCTGCCGTCGATTGAAAGAGCGGCGGAGGTTGCGCGTCGGGGCTTCGGCGCCACCGACTGCCGCGCGGAGATCGAGCTTCTGCTTGCTGATGCGCGTCTGGCGGGGAAGGATGCTGAGGGCGCACTCGATCGGGCCACCGCCGCCCTATCGTACTTCCGCGATTCGAAAGACCCTGGGGGCCGGGCTCGGTCGCATGTGCGTCGGTCGGTCGCCGCCCTCTCGGCGGCGAATATGACCCTGGCCTTTCGGGAGGCCAGGATGGCCGTTTCGATCAAGGACGCCGGGCCGGTGGCCGTGGGTCTTGCCGAACTGGCCCTGGGCTGGCTCCTTCTCCGGAGCGACCCCGCAGCCGCAACCGATCCCTTCGAAAGAGCGTCTCGAAACCGTGCCCTCTACCCGCCCCTGCAATCCGTGGCCCGACTCGGGGCGGCGCTTTCAAGCGGCGCGTCTCCCCAGAGCGACACCGTCAGTCGATGCCAGGAGTTCTTGGAGGCGTTCGGTGATCGACGGATCCTCGCCATGGTCCGGGCGGATATGAAGGAGACGTTCGGAGTCGAACCGGCAGCAATCTCCGCGTGTCAGCTGATCGCTTCAGATTCCCTCCAGGGCGACGCCGATGACGAAGGAGATTCCGACTATGAGTTCCTTCCCGGCCTCGTCGGCGCTTCTGAATCCGTCCGGCGGCTGAGCGAGCAGATTCGACGGGCCGCTCCGTCAGACCTTCCGGTGTCGATCTACGGGGAGACGGGCACCGGAAAGGAAAAAATAGCCAGGGCCGTCCATCACTTCTCATCGCGAGCGACCAGGGGGTTCGTCCCTTTCAACTCCGCCAGTGTTTCGGATGAACTTTTCGAAAGCCAGCTCTTCGGCCACGTCCGCGGATCGTTCACCGGCGCGCACACGGATAGCCCGGGCCTGGTCGAGAAGGCCCGGGGCGGCACCCTGTTCATTGACGAAATCGCCGATCTCTCGCTTCGGGCCCAGGTCGGGCTGCTTCGCGTCATCCAGGAAGGCACGTACCGCCGGGTCGGAGAAGCCCAGGAGAGGCGGGCCGACGTCAGGTTCGTGGTTGCGTCGAATCAGCCGCTCGAAAACCTGGTGGCCCAGGGTTCCTTTCGCAAGGACCTGTTCCAGCGGATCAGGGGCGTTTGCGTGACCGTGCCGCCCCTCCGGGATCGGGGAAAGGACATTGTTCACCTCGCACGCCACTTCGTTGGCCAGGCCAGTGGCGGAACGAAGCGGCTATCAGGGCAGTCCGAAGCGAACCTGCCTCAGCATGACTGGCCCGGCAATGTTCGCGAACTGGAGATGGACATGCGTCGCTCCGTGGTCTTTGCCGATTCACCCCTCATCGAGTGGAGAAAGCCGAAAAAGGAGTCGCCGGTTGCCGCGACCGTGCCCGACCCCGCTGGTGAAGGGGCGCCGATGTCCCTTCACGAAGCCCTGTGCGGATTCGAACGAACGTTCCTGAGGGCCGCTCTCTCCAGATGCGCCGGGAGGGTCGGCGCCGCGAGCAGGCTTGGTATTTCGAGGCAGGCGCTCCATCAAAAGATCGTGAGGTACGGTCTGTAGAAGAAATGGGACCGGCCGGTGACCAAAAGGATTCGTGACAAGGATCCCTGTGCGCACATTCGGATGACCCGAGACCTGCGTTCCGGATCGTCCTTGAGAGAGTCGGGGAGGAACTTGAGCGCGACCTGAATGCCGAGCAGCAGGTCGTCGGCTCGGAACACCCGGCCCATCCCTCCCTCGCCGATCAAACCGGCGATCCGATATCGTCCGGCGATCTGGGTTCCCGCAGGCAGGTCTCCGGCCACCGCCGGCGCCGAACCCGGCGCCGGAGTTGACGGGGACGAAGGGCTCTTCTGAGCCCGCGGCGCGGTGCCCGTGGCGGCTCCTTCGAGGTCGTCCAAGCCGTCGTCGCTTTCCGGCCGTTTCATGAATGAGAGTTTAGCGGGGGGTTGGGGGGATGCGTCGTGAATCGTCAACTATCCTCCGCCTTCATGGCCGAGAAGCTGGGTACCTGGGAGAGCTTGAAGCACGCGGTTCGCTCGAAGCGGCTCGCCGTGGTGACCCTGCTCATGTTCTCGTCCGGCCTGCCGCTTGGCCTGGTCTGGATCGCCATTCCGGTCTGGCTCAAGGACATCGGGGTGGACATCCGCGTAATCGGCCTGTTGACGCTGTTCCAGGCTCCATGGAGTTTCAAGTTCCTCTGGTCTCCCTTGATGGACCGCTACGAACTGCCGTTCCTCGGACGGCGGCGCGGGTACGTCCTGATCTCGCAGATCGGCCTCTTCCTGACCGGACTCGCTCTCACCTTCGTCTCCGATCATCCCGAGCGATTCGCAGTCATCGCGTCCTTGTGTCTCGCCATCGCTCTCATCGCTGCCACGCAGGACATCGCCATCGACGCCTACACGGTCGAAGTCCTGCACGAACACGAGCAGGGTCTCGCGGTCGGCGCGCGAACCGCCATGTATCGGGTGGCCATGAATCTTTCCGGAGGTCTCGCCATCTCGCTGGCGGGAGAGTTCGGCTGGATGGCAGTGAACGGCCTGCTCGCGATCTGCTATCTGCCCTGCCTCCTCATCACTCTTTGGGCCGACGAACCGGAGGTCAGGCAGGTCGCGCCGACCACTCTGAGGGAGGCGGTATGGGAGCCCTTCCTGGGTCTGCTGGCACGACCCAGTGCCATCGAGATTCTGGCCTTCGTCGTCCTTTTCAAGCTCGCGGACGCTTTTGCGCAGTCTCTTCAGAGACCGTTCTTCCGTGAAATCGGCTTTGACCTCTGGGACGTCGGTATCGTGTCTTCCACCATCGGCACGGTCGGTATCATGGTGGGCACCTTTGTCGGCGGCCTTCTGACCAATTCCCTGGGACTCGGGCGCGCTCTGTGGATCACCGGTTTCCTGCAGGCGTTGTCCAACGTCGGATACGCCTGGGTTTCGGAATCAGGACCGGTCTCGTGGGTGCTCTATGTGGCGATGGCGTTCGAGTACATTTCGAGCGGTCTCGGCACTGGAGCCTTCGGCGTCTTGCTTTTGCGTCTCACGGAGAAGCGTTTCTCAGCCACCCAGTACGCTCTTCTCTCGAGCCTCTTTTCCCTCCCGCGTATTTTTGCCGGACCCCCTTCGGGCCTCCTGGCCGACACCCTGGGCTGGACGAACTTCTTTCTGCTCACCGTCGTGATGGCGATTCCGGGAATGGTGATGCTCTCCCGCTTCGTCCCCTGGAGTCAGCGCGAACTCCGCTTCGAAGTCTCCGAGATGGATCACACGCCTCTTATGGATGGGAGGGCC
>JAENWE010000306.1 GCA_016650185.1 Vicinamibacteria bacterium
CCAGCGGGCGAGCGGCGCAAGGACGTCAGCGACCCGCAGATCATAAGGGCGCGCCTCGTCTATCGCCGCCATGACTTCGGGGCTCGGCTCCCTGGTCTCTGTGGCCTGACGGTTGATGACCACGCAGTCGACTCGGCCGATCAACTCGCGCGTGCCGTCCTTCCAGCGTTGCGGACTCAGGAAGGGATGGACCACAAAAAACGTGAAATCGGGCGAACTCAGACCGGCGATGGTCGAGCCTTCGATCACCAGGTTCCGATCGGGAGCGTCTTTGCCGTGGGCCTCGGCCCGAGCCTGATCGAGGAGCCGGACCGTGGCCTGCCAGGCCAGGGTCGCCGCCGATCTGCGGGCGATGGTCCAGAGCACCGGCCCCGTGGTCGCGTGGCTCAAGCGTGCGGTATCCGTGCCCGGCTCTTTCAGGGTGGCTTCGTCGCGGAGGACCTTGAAGGGAACATCGATGTCGCACACCACGCAGGCGGTGCCCCGCGGACATCGCTCGAAAATATCCTCGGTGGTGGTGAACTTGACCGCCGCCGAAGCACCGCCGAGATGGCGCAGAACCGTCTCCGCGAGCGCGGTCTTCCCGGCCCTCGAGGACGAACCGGCGACGACGACCGTGGGCATCAGGCCGAGTATAGAGACGGCGTCCCGCGCGGGCGGGCCCCTCGTCGGTCGCGCCACTGGCGGTTTGCGCGGGAGTACGATCAGGCTTTCCGGGTTTCCTCGAAAGGATCCAAACGATGCGTCTCGTCTCCCTCGCTTCGGCATTCACCCTCCTCCTCTATCCGGTCCAGGCCTCCGAGGCGGCCGAGGGGAGGCCGCTCGCCGTTGACGATCTCTTCGCCTTGAAGACAGTAGGCGCGCCGGTTCTCTCTCCGGACGGAGCCGAGGTGGCCTACACCGTCCGGTCCATGGATCTCAAGAAGGACACTTCGGATTCCGACATTTACCTGATCCCGATGGCGGGCGGCGACGCGGTGCGGCTCACCACCTCGCCCAAGGCTGAAACCAGGCCGAGGTTCTCTCCGGACGGCAAGTGGATCGCGTTCCTTTCGAGTCGGGAAGGTGACAAGACCCAGGTCTTTTTGCTGCCGCGGAAGGGTGGCGAAGCCAGCCGACTGACGGACATGAAGGGCGGGGTGGGTTCTTTCGCATGGTCGCCGGACTCGAAGCGGTTGGTGCTGGTGGCCTCCGACCCCGATCCTGATCAGCCCGATCCGAAGGAGGAAGGGGCGAAGAGCGAGGAGAAGAAGACGCCGCCGCCCATCGTCACCCGAAGGCTTCAGTTCATGCGCGACACCGAAGGCTTCCTGAGGGAGATTCGCACCCATCTCTACACCTTCGACGTGGAGAAGAAAGCCTCGGCGCAGATCACCTTCGGACCCTACGACGACTCTCAGCCCGCCTGGTCACCGGACGGGACGGCCATCGCCTTCGTCAGCAATCGCTCGGCCGAGCCGGACTCCAATCACGACACCAACATCTTTCTCATCGCACCCCGGCCCGGCGAGATGCCCAGGGCCCTCACCACGAATCCGAGTGAAGACGACGAGCCGGCCTGGTCTCTTGATGGAAAGACGATCGTCTACGTGGCCGCCGGCCCGGTGGCCGACATGTGGTACGCCCCGAGTCATGTGTCGACGGTGAACGTGGTCACCGGCGAGGTGAAAGCGCTCACCCGCGATCTCGACCGGAACGTGCGCGGCCCTCTCTTCAGCGGCGACGGTCGGTCGGTGCTCTTCGTCCTGGAAGACGGCGGAAACCAACACCTGGCCCGGATTTCGTCCGAAGGCGGCGTCCTCGAACGCCTGGTCTCCGGCGAACGCGAGGTCGGATCCTTCGACACGCAGAACGGCCGGATCGCCTTTCTGGAGAGCCAGCCCACCATGCCCGCGGAAATCCTCACCCTGGACGGGGCGACCGCGCGCCGGCTCACGAAGACGAACGAAGCCGTTCTCAAGGACATCACCCTGGCCGGGGTTGAGCGGTTCAAGGCGAAGAGTAAGGACGGGGCCATGGTCGACGGTTTCCTGACCCGGCCCTTCGACTCCAAACCAGGCGTCAAGGCGCCGACCATCCTTCGCATCCACGGCGGTCCGGCCTCGCAGTATTCGACCGGCTTCAACTTCGAATGGCAGCTCCTCGCCGCCCAGGGCTACGCGGTGGTGGCCGGGAACCCGCGCGGCTCCACCGGCTACGGTCGCGATTTCAGCTACGCGCTCTTCGCGAAGTGGGGTGAGCCCGACTTCGACGACGTGATGGCGGTGGTGGATCAGGCGATCGAAATGGGCGTGGCCGACCCGGACCGCCTCGGGGTGGGAGGGTGGAGCTATGGCGGCATTCTCACCAACCACGTGATCTCCAAGACCACCCGATTCAAGGCCGCCACATCCGGCGCCTCGATCTCCAACATCCTCGCCGGCTACGGCACCGATCACTATCAGTACGAGTACGAAGTGGAACTCGGCCTGCCCTGGAAGAATCCCGAGGCCTACCTGAAGATCTCCGGACCGTTCCTGAAGGCCGATCAGATCAAGACACCCACCCTCTTCCTCTGCGGCGAGTCTGATATGAACGTGCCCCTTCTGAACACCGAACAGATGTACCAGGCGGTGCGTCGCCTGGGCGTCCCCACCGAACTGGTCGTCTATCCAGACCAGTTTCACGGCATCCGGGTGCCGAGCTACCAGAAGGATCGCTACGAGCGGTACCTGAAGTGGTACGACACCTATCTGCGCCCCGAGAAGGTTGCCGCCGCCGCGGCGGCCCGGACGCCGGAAGCCAAGGGGCTCGACGGCCGCGAATTCTTTCCGGTCGAGCCGCCCCCGGAGGCGAAGAAGCGCCTTGACGACAACCTCGCCGCCGCCACCGCCGACCTCGTCAAGAATCCGGACGAGGCCCAGAACATCATCTGGGTGGGCCGGCGCCTGGCCTACCTGTCGAGGTATCAGGAGGCCATCGATGTCTTCTCCCGAGGCGTGGCAAAGTTCCCCAAGGACGCTCGCCTGTTGCGTCACCGGGGACACCGGTATATCAGCACGCGCCAGTTCGACAAGGCGGTCATCGACCTTGATCGGGCGGCGAAGCTCATGGCCGGAAAGCCGGACGAGGGCGAGCCGGATGGCGCCCCCGGTCGAAGGCCATCACCATCGGCGACCCTGAAGTTCAACATCCACTATCACCTCGGTCTCGCTCATTACCTGAAGGGCGATTTCGCCAAGGCTCTTGTCGCCTACCGCGAGTGCATGAAGTACTCGACCGACAACGACGATTCGCTCGTGGCCACGTCGGACTGGCTCTACATGACCCTGAGGCGCCTGGGAAGGAAAGACGAGGCCGAGAAGGTCCTGGAACCCATCCAGGAAGGCATGAACGTCCTCGACAACGCCGCCTACCACCAGCGCCTGCTCATGTACAAGGGCCTGCGCCAGCCCGAAGAGGTTCTGGGGAGTGACGAACAGGATCCGCTCCAGATCGCCACCCAGGGCTACGGGGTCGGCAACTTCTTTCTCGTGAACGGCGAGATCGAGCGGGCCAAGGCCATCTACCGGCGCGTGGTGGGCGGCACGCAGTGGGCCGCTTTCGGTTTCATCGCCGCGGAGGCCGACCTCGCCCGCATGAAGTGAACAGGCCGCTTCGCGCCGTCTGCGTAAGAACTCAGGGAGAGGGACCGGCTCCCCGGCACGGGTTCACTCCCCCTAGGTTGTGATCCTGGTCGTTTTTTCCCACGGTCCGCGCTTGCTAGGATCCGTGGATCCTACAAGGAGGATCTCAATGAATCGACGCTTTGCGCTCGTGGCTCTCGCCACCGCTTTCACCCTCGCCGCCGCCGGCCCGGTCTTTGCCCAGAAGAACAGCCGGCCCCAGATCGCCGTTCTCGATTTCGAGTACGGCACCGTTGACAACTGGTGGGGCCAGTACGATATCGGCAAGGGCATCGCCGATCAGCTCGTGGATGCTCTGGTGGAGGACGGATCCTTCCGAGTCATCGAACGCAAGAAGCTTGCGACCATCCTCGGCGAGCAGGACTTCGCGGCGTCGGGGCGCGCCGATCCTTCGGCCCAGACCATGGCCAAGATCGGCAAGGTCCTGGGGGTCAAGTACATTCTTGTCGGCACCATCACCAAGTTCTCGACCGAATCGCGCGGCGGCGGACTGCGCGTGAAGGGGATCGGGCTGGGCGGGAAGAAGACCAAGAGCGAAGTCCGAATCACCGGTCGCATCATCGACATGAGCACGGGTGAGATCATGATCTCGGGCAAGGGCGCCGGTGAGTCCAGCAAGGGCGGCGGCTTTGACTTCAGCAAGGGCGGCACCGGTATCGGCACCAACTCCGATGAATGGCGCCAGAGCGGCCTGGGCGACGCCCAGGAAGCGTGCACCGGGGACCTCATCAAGCAGCTCGTGGCCAAGATCGATCGTCTTCAGTAGCCCGGGACCCAGACGAGCTTCTGGTCCTTGAACCACCCCGGGGGACAACTACAATCCCCCGGGTGAGCACGCGCCCCATCCTTCATATCGTGGACGGAACCGGCCTCGTCCACCGGTCTTTCTTCGCGGTCCGAGGTCTCGCCACCCGGGCCGGGCAGGCCACGGGTGCGGTCTACGGTTTCATCAACACCATCCGGGCGCTCTCCGCCATCGAGCAACCCACGCACCTTCTGGTCACCTTCGACGTCTCGGGCAGCACGGCCAGAGAGCAGGCGTTTCCGGAATACAAGGCGCATCGCCCGAAGATGGACGACGACCTCGCCTCGCAGCTTCCCCTCATTGACCGCGCCTGTGAAGTCCTGCGCCTGCCCGTGGTCACCGCTCAGGGGTACGAGGCCGACGATGTCATCGCCACCCTCACCCGCCAGGCCCTCGAGCGCGGTTTCGACG
>JAENWE010000307.1 GCA_016650185.1 Vicinamibacteria bacterium
AGCTATGGACGGAAGGAACCGGCGCTTTGCGAGACAAAGCTGGTCCGGAGAATCCCTCACCCGTGCCACGCCACCGCGCCAGTCCTCGACCCTCCATCCGGGCTAGAAGCCTGCTCGGGAGCCATCCCGCGGTAAGCGAGGTCGTCGAACGGACCAGGCCAGTGCTGCCGAGAACCATCACCGCGAGAGCGACGAAAACGAGTAATGCAAGTTTCAAAACGCCCGCCTGCGGTCCCTCGATCTCGTTCGGGCCGCGCATTGGCGGACCAGGTTTGCTGGCTTCGCGCTCCTTCTCGTCTTCCGCCCCGGCTTGCTGGATTTCCCGGGCATGTTCCTCTACCTCGCCGGCTGCGGAAACGACGAATCGCTTCCAGGACGCCGGTAGCGGCAGCCGTTGCAAGGAGTCGCGTCGCAGAGCCAGCAGGACGACGTAGGGGACGAGGATCGCCAGGACCAGGCCAAAGGCCAAGGGCGGCGAGGCGGCCCCCAGCACGAGCGCTACCGCCACGACCGTGACCAGAATGCCGATGCCGCCATTCAGTAGCACCGCCGCGCGTGGCAACGAGATCTGGCCCGCGATCACAGCCGTCACCCCGAGCAAGGACGCCAGGTTGAACAGATTGGAACCGAAAACCACACCTACGGCGACGTCCTTCTGGCCCGATATCATCGATACGACAGCGGCCGAAATCTCCGGCGAATCCGCGCCCAGCGCGGTGATAAACCCCAAGAGTTGCCCTGAAATCCTCAGCCGCGGTCCTAACCGGCCCAAAGCGCGCGACAAAAACACGCTGCCTCCGATCACCAGCGTGAGGCTACCGATGAAGATGGAGATGGAGTAGATACTGAGCATGTGCGCCGGAAGTCCGGCCTAACTGCGATTGTCCATCGTAGGCGGTGAACGGGGCTGGTTCTGGATCCGTTTCGCTGACTTCCAGCTTTGGTACCGGCAATATTTCTACTTCCGAGCGGGCGCGAAGACGACTTCCGACCCGGGTACCGCAGGTCCCGCTGATTGTGGTGCCCTCGGAGACCGGTGGCGACACCCTGGAGCGCCCGCTTGATCGCGTGGTCGAGGCGGCGTTGCTCGAGCGATTCGGCCGGCTCCCGGAGCCATGGCGATCCGAGGTTGCCGCTCTGCCGCGTGAAGACGATCCGGTGTCACGGCTCCGCGCGGATCTCGAACCTGGATAGGCCAAAGCTTCGCAACAAGGCGGGCCAGTCACCCGTCATCGAGCTGACCTTCAGCGCTTTGCCGTGGTCGCAGTGCTCTGCGCACCGTCGGGCGACCGCTTGCGCAGCGATTCCCGCTCCGGCGCCGTCAGAGCAGGCAGATGATGAATGAAGGCGACGAGTTTCCAGATCTCTTCATCGGAGTGCGTGGGACCGAAGGCGGGCATGGCCGTCATCCGGATGCCATGTTTGATGACCCAGAAGAGTTCGCCGTCCGGCGTGTCGCTACCTCCCTCGCCCAGCGATGGCGCGGGCGGATTGATTCCCTTGGATAGCTCGGCCCCGGCCACGTCAGGAGCCCCATGGCAGATGACGCAGTTTTCGCGATAGTGGTCCAGGCCCGTGGCGATGGCTGCCGGTTCGCCGGCATAAGGATTCTTCTCCTTCGGAGCGCGCCTCTCCACCGACCGATCAAGCGCCCATGGTGCCAGTGTTTTTTCGATGAGGCCGGGGGTTACGTCCGCTCCCATGTTGATCGCCCCCAAGGCCAGGAGGATTATCGGCACGAGGAGGGTGACCAGAATGCCAGCCCCAAAACTAAACGGGATCATCCATTTGTTCTTCATTGCGTTCCTCTCCACTGGCGGTTCACCTCTTAATACGTAGGACAGTTCAACCCGTTTTTGGCGGCGACGGCCAAGCGAAGCGGGCCGAGCCGGGCTTCACCCGCCAACCCGCTTGCTTCACCCACGCTCTCGGTGTGGCAAGCAATGCACCGTCTGCTGTTTGATCGAGGATCCTGTCGTTTCTCCTTGCGTCAAGCACCGGGCCGAGTTGTCGAGCGATGCCGGCTTGGAACGAGAACGCTCATAGGCGCGTCTCACGCCAGAACGCGAACGCAAGCGCAGCCGCACCCAGGCAAGCGAGGACGCTCGCCCAAGGCGGAATGAACATGCCATCGATCGTGACTTCCCACCCGAATACGACGCGAAGCAATTGCAGCAAAGCGACGCGAGAAGACGGCGATTGCCGTGGTAGCGAAGGGTTTCAGGAGGGACCTCCGCAGTATCGATCAGAGCCGGAATTCACATCATCGAAAGCTGCCGGGCCCTGACCGCCAGTGTCGACGCGGGCCTCGAGCCTAATGAGCTGAAAGCGCAGCTTCACGCGTCACCTCGTCCGCCCAGTACGCGGGCCGCCCATAGTGTTCGTAGATGCGCATTTCCTGCTTGCGATCCAGCGGCGCCGCCGAGTCGTACGGCGGAGCGTCTTTCACCGCCTGCCGCGTCAGGTTGACCGAGACCCTGGCGTCGGCCCAGCTCACGTCCTGTATCCATGGCGGCGGGACGAGCACCTGGTGACCCAGCCACCAGTTGCTCGTGTCCACGACGAGGTATCGAATGGCCCAGGTGTCCTCATCGACAAGCAGGCCTTTTACGTGACCGATATCGCCATCGGTAGCCTGGATGTGATACCCCACGACCGTTTTACAGCTGCGCAGGTGAACATCCTCATCCTTGGTGTCCTGTTCTTTTTCAGCTCGTGCGACAGCTTCCGGCACCTCCGGCCGTATGGAATACTGAGTCGACGGGAGGCCGGCGTAGCCCGACATCATCACACCCGGGTAGGCTCCCCCGCCCCAGAGTCCCGTGCCCCCCCAATAGAAGGGATAGCCGTAATGCCCGAAGTAGCGCATTTCGTGCTGCCGCGAGACTGGCTTCTCGGTGTCAATGTCGGGGCTGTTCTTCACCTGCTCCTTCGTGATCGAGACAGGCAATAGTTTCTTGGTCCAATTCGGGCGGTTGATCGAGATAGGCGAGATCAAAACCTTTCGACTCGAAAGCCAGCTGCCGGTATCGACAATGAGATAGCGGATGACCCACGCTTCGTCATCGAAATAAAGGTCCTTCACGTGACCGATGGCGCCGTCGGTCGCGCCCACGGCGTAGTCCTCGAGATCCTTCATGCTGCGCAACATGTGTCCTTATCCTTCATCAACGTGGAATTTTCGGAATGGGGTTGATTGCAGAGCTATTCATATGCAAAACGAAGGGAAAGTTCAGTGCGGTGACGTACACAAGCCCCGCCGCATACTGTCGACCAGTGTGACGTCCGTTCGCCACCGCACAGATTCTGGATTGGCGGGCCCGGTAGCCTGTTACGGACTCCAAATGAAAATCCTGCTCGTTTTGACCTCGCACGGCGCGCTGGGAGATTCCGGCGAAAAGACCGGCTACTGGGCTGGAGGAGCTCGCCGATCCCTACTACGTGTTCGAGGACGCGGGCGCAAAGATCACGATCGCAACGCCCAAGGGTGGAAAGCCCCCGCTCGACCCGCGTAGCGACACCGAGGCCTCACAGACCGAAGCGACTCGCCGGTTCAAATCCGACGCCCACGCCCAGTTAGCACTCAGCCAGACGGTGCGCCTCGGGGACATGGTCGCGGACGACTTCGACGCGCTCTTCTACCCGGGCGGCCATGGGCCCCTTTGGGACCTGGCCGAGAGCCCTACGTCGATTGCTCTCATCGAGGCGATGCTCGGTGCGGGCAAGGCGGCCGCCTTCGTCTGTCACGCGCCCGGTGTTCTCCGTCACGTCAAGACCCAAGAAGGCGCGCCGGTGGTGGAGGACAAGGAAGTGACCGGCTTCTCCAACTCGGAGGAAGAGGCGTCCGGCCTCACGGGCGTCGTTCCCTTTCTGGTTGAGGACATGCTCAAGGAGAGGAAGGGCCGATACTCGAAGGCCGCGGACTGGGAACCCCACGTCGTCACAGATGGGTTACTCATCACCGGTCAGAATCCCGCCTCATCCGAGCCTGCGGCGAAGGCCCTGCTGAAG
>JAENWE010000308.1 GCA_016650185.1 Vicinamibacteria bacterium
CCGCCGGCGGATGATCTGACTCTTCTGGCTCTGCGGCGCCCCCGAGGCTGAAAGGTCGCCCGGTCAGTGAGTCGGTTCGTCGCCCTCGTCGGCTTCGATCGGATCCTCGGGGTCATCGGCCGGGCGGCCCTTGCGGGGCGCGATCAGACGATGTCGCTTCAGCATCTCGTTGAGGGTCGTAGGCTTCACTCCCAGAATCCGCGCGGCATCCTTCTGGATCCCGTGGGCCGCGTCGAGCGCCACCACGATCATGCGCTGCTCGAACTCCGCGGCCGCGCGCTTCAGGTTGAAGCTGTCCCGGTCGAGGATCGCGCCTCCGCTGTCGGCCGTCCCCGCGCCACCCGCCGGGGCGGGAATGCGAACCTGGGGCGGCAACTCGCTCTCATCGATCTGATCTCCGGCCGCCAGCACCACGCCTCGCTCCACCGCGTTCTCCAGTTCACGGACGTTTCCGGGCCAGTCGAAGTCGATGACTCTCTCGAGGGCGGCCCGGGTGAATCCCTGAACGTTCCGGTTATTGTCCTTTGAGTACTTCGTCACGAAGTGCTGGACCAGGGCGGGGATGTCTTCCTTACGGGTGCGGAGCGGCGGGAGATCGATGGTGATGACGTTCAGGCGGTAGAAGAGATCTTCGCGGAACCTTCCGTCTTTCACCGCCCTTCGCAGATCGATATTCGTGGCCGCGACGATGCGCACGTCCACCTTCACGATGTCGGTGCCGCCGAGTCGCATGAACTCGCGCTCCTGGATGACCCGCAGCAGTTTGGCCTGGGTCTCCATGCTGACGTTTCCGATTTCGTCGAAGAAGAGCGTCCCCTTATCGGCCAGTTCGAAAAGCCCCTTCTTTGAGTAGAAGGCGCCGGTGAACGCGCCCTTCACATGACCGAAGAGGTTGGACTCCAGAAGTTCGTGGGGCAGGGAGCCGGAGTTCACCACGATGAAAGGCTTCTCGGAGCGCGGCGATGAGACGTGCAGCGCCTTGGCCACCAGTTCCTTGCCGGTACCGCTCTCGCCGTTGATGAGCACGGTGGTGCGGGCGGGTCCCGCTTGCTGGATCAGGGAGTAGACCTGCTCCATCCGCGGGCTCTTGCCTACCAGGCCGAGGAAGGTTCCCTGGGGTCGGATGGCGAGCTTGAGAGCCCGGTTCTCATCGACCAGGTCGCTCTGCTCGAGGGCCTTGTGCAGGAGGATCAGCAGTTCGTCGTGTTTGAACGGCTTGGTCAGGTAGTCGAAGGCGCCCTTCTTCATGGCCGAGATGGCGGTCTCGATGGAGGCCTGCGCGGTCAGCATGAGGATGGGGAGATCCGGGTCCTGGCGCTTCATCTCGTCCAGGACCTCAAGGCCGGACATGCCTGGAAGCATCAGATCGAGGATCACCGCATCGACCGGCGCCTCCTTGATCGCGGCGATGGCCTCGGGCCCCGTGGCCGCGAACCGAATGGAGTATCCCTCGCCGCCGAGAACGCTGCCGAGGACATCGCGCATGACCTCCTCGTCATCGACGACAAGAACCTTGGGAAGTGACATGGGAATGAAACTCGAAGGGGCGAGCTACAGGGCCCGGGCGATGGCGGCCCGGCGCTCGATGGGGAGGCGCACTTCGAACCGCGACCCCTGGCCCTTCGCACTCGAGGCCCGGATCGATCCGCCGTGTTCCTGAACGATCCCGTAGGAAACCGCGAGGCCGAGGCCGGTGCCCTGGCCCACTTCCTTGGTGGTGAAGAAGGGATCGAAGATGCGAGGCAGATCGGCTTCGGGGATGCCATCGCCGGTATCACTGACCTCGACCACCACCTCGCGACCATCCACGGATGTCCTCAGGGTGAGCCAGCCGCCGCTGGACATGGCGTCGCGCGCATTCAAAATGAGGTTGAACAGAACCTGTTGGATCTTGTTCTCGCTGCCCAGGACGGTGGGCAGGCTGGCCGCCAGTTCTTTCACCACCCGCACCTTGGACTTGTCGAGTTGATGTTCGACCAGGGAGAGAACGTCGACCACAATCTTCGAGACGTCCAGCGACGCGTCCTCGCTGCCCCCGGCGCGGGCGAAGTTCAGAAGATTATTCACGATCTTGGCCCCGCGGGAGGTCTGCTTCTCGATCTTGTCGAGCCATTCGACCCGGGCGTCCTTGGGATCCATCTGCTGGCGCAGCAACTGCGTGTACGAAGAGATCCCGGTGAGCGGGGTGTTGACCTCGTGAGCCACACCCGCGGCCAGAAGTCCGACCGCGACCATCTTCTCGGTCTGCTGAACCTGACGTTCCAGGGCCACGCGGTCGGTGACGTCGTGGAAGATGAGGACGACCCGTTCGCTCGCCGCCGCGCTGTCCGATAGCGAAGAGTCGAAGGACGCAGCGTTGACGTTGACCGTGATGGCGCGACCGCTCTGCAGGGTCAGCGCCACTTTGTAGAGATGGTCGGCGCGTCCCCGCGAGCCCGGAAGAATCGGGCCCAGCATGTCGGCGGCGTCCCTGGACAAAACCTCCGCGAGGGTCCGACCGATGGCGCCGTCGCGGTTCACCGAGGCGAGGCGTTCCATCCCGCGATTCCAGCGCTCGATGCGGCTGCTGGCGCCGATCACGACCACACCCGCCTCCATGCTCTCCACGATGTTCGAGTGATAGTCGGTGAGACGGGTCAGTTCACGCGCCTTGTCCTCCAGCCGCTCGTACAGGCGACCGTTGAGGATGGCGGTGGCGGAAACCGCGCAGAGCGACCGGATGAGCTCCGCTTCGTCCTCATCCATGGTTTCGGAAGCGATCGGATCGCCGAGGGCGAGCACGGCGACCACTTCGCCGCGCGCCACCAGGGGGAAACAATGGGCGAACCCATCGGTGCTCGAGTCATAGGCGCCGGTCACCGGGCCCACCCCCGAATCCGGGAGGTCCATCAGGAAGGCGCGCTGGACGGACGTATCGCCCTCGACCGTGGGCGTGCCGGACAAACCGAAGTGGCGGACCGTCTCGAACCGTCCGGCGTTCCGTGCGAACAGTGCGCCCTGAGTCACCCCCAGTGCCTGCTGCGCGCCGGTCAGGAGGCGCTCGGCGAGTCGATCACGATCCAACTCGGTGGACAACTCCGGGGAGAGACGCAGAAGAGTCTGCCGAGAGTCGTACCGGTCCTTGAGGGCGAGGCGGTCCACCGCGGTCTGAATCCGGTTCTTGAGGGGGAAGAAGAGAAGAGCCACCAGGCAGATCACCACGATCAGGGGGGCCGCATCGGTGCGGTTGACGTCGCCGAGCAGGCCGAGCACCAGGAGACACACGCCAAACACCGCGGTGACCGCGATGAGTGAAACCAGAAGGCGGCGGAAGAGGAAGCCGATATCGACGATGCGGTTCTGGATGATCGCGTAGGCGAGAGAGAGAGGCAGGAGGGCGAGGGGAATGGCGCCGAACAGTTCGGGGACCGTCCCGCCGGCGCGGCCGAGGGCAAAGGGCACGGCGTAGAACGCGAACAAGGGCCCGATTCCGGCGGCCGTGCCCAGAGCGAGCGATCGCATGCGCCGGCGCTCCAGCCCGACGCGCACATGCGAGGAGGCGCGCCACAAGACCACGAATCCGGCCAGGAAGAAGATGCTGAAGTAGGCCGGTCCGAGCCGGTCGGTCCAGCCCAGGATGCCTTCGGCGAGATCGCTCGACCCGGCCCGGAGCAATCCGAACAATTCGAGGGCGATGAAGACGCAGGCGACCGCGTAGACTCGGATCGTCCGGGTTCGCGTATTGGTCTTGGCCAGCTTGAGGCAGAAATGCAGGTAGCAAGGCGGCAATAGGGCGATGCCCACCGAATCGAGCAGGAGCAGCCCCCAATCGACCGGGTCCAGCCGGCCGGAGTCGGACACGGCGTAGACGATGAAGAACAAAGCGCACAGCGCGGCGAAATGCAGGCGTAGCGGTTCGCCCGGACGCCTCATGGCCACCAGGGTCCCAAGACCCAGGCAGAAGAAGCCCATAAGGGAGAGGTAGGTGTGAAGGCGGCGATCCCCGGAGGGAAGAGTGATGGGTTGCAGGTGGCGGCTGGTCAGCGATCCGTCACGGTCAACGCGATATTCGACGTCGGCGCTCATGGTCACGGACCTGGCGAGTTCGAGGGCCACATCCTCCACGGTGGAGACGCGATGATCGGCGATCGCCACCAGGCGGTCACCCGGCAGGATACCGGCGAGGGACCCTGGCGAACCCGGCACGACCGAATCGGCGATGAGCTTGCCCTCTATGGACCGCCATGAGACGCCGTCCTCGCGCCACTTGGGTCCGACTCGTTCGACCAGGCTCAGGACACCGAGCGAAGCCAGTAGCGCCGCGGCGATCAGGATGCGGTTCCGCCTGGACACGCGTCTCGAAAGCCGCTTGCGCAACGAGGTGTAGGCGTCGGAGGGCAGGGTGAACACGGGTATCGCTTCTGTGGTGACCGCCTAGAACTTGACTCTGATGCCGCCGGTAATCTGGCGAGGAGGTGCGGTCACTGCGAATTCATCGATGTTCCGGTGATCCACGTCATCGTAGTAAACGTTGCGCAGACCGACCAGAAAGGCCATATCGGCGCCGATCAGCGCGGGAACGAAGGGAACGTCCTGCCGGAATTCGATGAGATAGCGCTGAGCGTGAGTCGTGCCCGACCGCCCAGCCACCGGCGCGCCGTCATGAATCCGGTGGAAGATGGCGATCCCGGTTCCGGAGCGCCGGACGTAGGCGTCGAATCTCGTGGTGAGCTGATGAAAGTCTCGGGCGAGAGCGGGGTGCGTCCGGTCCGCCGCGAAACGGCCGTAGCCGTACTCCACGCCGGTCTGAGCCTGTCCGTGCGCGAACGTTTTCTCGAACAGGACCGAGCCCATCTGCAGGCGATTCCTCTGGCCGTTGGTGACCAGGGCCGCTCCCGCGACCGAAGAGGGGATGACCAGCAGCGCGTTAGAGACCGTCTGGTCCTGAATGCGGGCCTGCACCTTTGATCCACCCCTGCGATAGCCGACCGCGACGCCGCGAGTCCACGAACGCTGGGCTTCGAAGTTCCTCGCGAAAACCGGAAGGCCCTCGGACAGGGCGAGCAGGTCGCTGCCCCCGGTGGCGACTTCCAGGCCGGGGAACAATGTGTCCCCGGAAACGTCGAGTTGGAGATAGGTCCTTCCACCGTCGCTGTCCGGATCCTCGATGAGAAGGGAGAACTCCGGGTCGATGGAGCGCGAAGAGGTCAGGAACGGGGCATCGATGAACCGGCCACCTGCGCGGGTGCTGATGTTGTCCGAGAGCTGGAGGGAATGAACGAGACGGAAGGCTCCGACCGACCGACGATCGATATCGCCTCCGATCGGAGCGTTCGTGGCGTTCCACCGGGTTCCATAGACGGCCCCCACTTCGATACGGTTTCGCTCGCCCGCGCTCAACTCGAACTCCGCCCCGGCTCGCCACGTGGTGGCGGCGCTCTCGGCCGCGAGACCCGTGAGAGCGAAGCTCAAATCGTCGGTGAGATACCCGGAGACGCGCACCAGACCAGCGCCACTGGGCAGCGCGCTCTCTGATGCCTGGCCCGCGGGCGATCCCGAGGGCAGAGTCAGAAGTTCGACCCGGCCGGACAATCCTCCCAGTTCCAGATCGGACGCGACCGACTCGGTGACGGACTCCGCCACCGCCGTTTTTTCGGGACCTGCCCCCCGTTCGTTCAGGACGGATTTTCGTCTCTGACGAAGGATCACGTCGCGCTTTCTGGCCGAGGCGGCCGCCGTCTCGGAATCGTCTTCAGCAGAGCCTGCCGCGCCGGCTGCATTGAGCAGGGGCGGATCGATCATGGCGAGCGTCTGGGTGGCCAGATCCTGGGCGGCCACCCGAAGCGCGGCGCGCAGCGGGGAGAGGGGGGAGAGGAAGAGAAGCCGGGACCCGCCCTCGGAAGTTCCAAAGAAGGACGAGGGCAACATGGGCAGGAAGCCCGCGCGGACGGGCGCGGTCCTGGCGGGAATCTGAGGCGCGACACCGACCGCGGCGGGACGAGACCACGCGGTTGAAGGAGCGCCGATCAGTACCGGAGCGGTCTTGTCATCTCCGCTGAGCGCGGCGTGCGCGTACCCCGCCGAAGCCACCACGATGGCCACGGAACGAAACCTGAAAATCATTCATCACCCTCCCATTCATCAGGGAAGAATCCGCAAAACACGGGCATCATCCCGGGCCTTAGCCTCGGGACGACTTCCTGGAGGCTAAACGTAGCATGAGAAGGCGGCTAACGTCTTTGGCCCGGAGGGAATAATGTTCCCTCCCCATGGAAGTCCAAGACGCAGCCGGAAAGCCGATTTCGGAAGTTCGGGGTCACGCGCTTTCGAGTTGGTTTTCGCCGGGCGCGGTGACCCTTTTGACCCTGCTTGCTTTCGGCGGCGCCTCGACCCACCCCGAGGGGCTTCTGATCGGAATTCCGTCCTTGTGGACTCTCGGCCTGGCCCTATTGGCCGGCCTTCTGGTCCGCGCCGCGGGGGTCACCTCCCTGGGAGGATTCCTTCTCCCCGTGACGACGGTCTTTCTCGGCGGCTGGCTCTGGCCCTCGCTTCCATCCCTTGCGCTCTTCTCCGGCCGGCCCCTGTTTGTGTTTGTTCTCGCCGCCCTCGTTCTCGCGGTCGTCGGCTGGCCGGTTCGCCCACCCAAAGCGTTCCTCCTTCCGGTCGTCTTTGCGCTCTACTCGGGAGTCTCTTTTGAGGTCCAGACCAGAGTCGGGCCGGAGGGTGACGAGCCGCAGTACCTGATGGTAGCCGAGAGCCTGATTCGGGATCATGACCTCGTTTTGGATCAGGACTTCCAGGAAGCGCGCTACGCGCCTTTCTTCTCAAGACCGCTCAAACCCGATTTCCGGATTCGCGGCCCGGAGGGCCAGATCTATTCGCTTCATGCGGTGGGCCTCTCGATCCTCATTCTGCCCGCCTATGCGCTGGGCGGCTACGAAGGGGCCTCGTTCTTCATGGCGTTTCTGGCCGCGCTGCTCGTTCGCGAGCTACGCCGGCTGGTCCTGGAGCTTTCGGGAGATGAATCCCTCGCCGAAGGGACGGCGTGGCTTGTGGCTCTGTCGCCCCCCATCATTCATTTTGCCGGTCTCATTTTCACGGAGATCCCGGCCGCGCTGCTCTTGTGCCTGGGCCTTCGGACCGCGATATTTGGCCGGTCGTCCGGCGCGTTGAAAGCAGCCGCTCTGTGCGCCGCCCTTCTGCCCTGGCTGAATGTGCGTTACTCCATTCTGGCCCTGGCCGTCGTCGTGGCGATCGGAGGACGGTGGTGGAGCCATGGCCGGTCACAATCCGGCGGGACGAGGTCGTTGCGTGTTTTGCTTGTCCCGGCGCTCGTCCTCATGGGATCGGCCCTGGCCCTGGCCCTTTACCATTTCGAACTCTGGGGTTTCCTCGATCCCCGCCGGGTCTATGGCCGAAACCGGGAATTCAGTCTCGAAGTGCTCCCCGAGGGCCTGCCCGGTTTGTTCTTCGACCAGGAGTTTGGCCTTTTCATCTACGCCCCCATCTTCGTCCTGTCGCTGACCGGCTTTGTTCAACTGTGGCGAAAGAAGCCATGGCTCGCCTTCGCCGGTTTGGTCGGCGTGGTGGGCGTCATCACCACGGCGAGCGTCTGGCCGATGTGGCGGGGAGGTTTCAATCCTCCGGCGCGCTTTCTCCTTCCCCTGGTTTCCATCCTGACCGCGGGGCTGGC
>JAENWE010000309.1 GCA_016650185.1 Vicinamibacteria bacterium
CGGCGGTGATGATGTTGAAGTTGCCGGTGGTGGTGATGAAGAGGTCGGCCGTCGCGACGAAGGCTTCAAGCGTCTTCACCTCGAAGCCTTCCATGGCCGCCTGCAGCGCGCAGATGGGGTCGATCTCCGTGACGATGACTCGGGCGCCCTGACCCTTCAAGGCCTGGGCGCAGCCCTTGCCCACTTCGCCGTAACCGCAGACCACCGCGACCTTGCCGGAGAGCATCACGTCAGTAGCACGGTTCAGACCGTCGATGACGGAGTGGCGGCAGCCGTAGATGTTGTCGAACTTGTGCTTGGTGGTCGCATCGTTGACATTAATCGCCGGGAAGAGCAGTGTCTTCGCTGTTTCCATCTGATAGAGGCGATGCACGCCGGTGGTGGTCTCTTCCGAGACGCCCACGATCGCTTTGCCGATCTTGGTCCAGATGCCGTTGTTGGTCGCAAGCTCCTTGCGGAGCAACTCGAGGATGACGCCCCACTCTTCAGGGTCGCTATTCGGGTCGAAAGCCGGGACGCTGCCCGCCTTCTCGAACTCGGTGCCCTTGTGCACGAGCATGGTGGCATCACCGCCGTCGTCGACGATGAGGGTCGGGCCGGTGCCGTCGGGCCAGATGATGGCTTCACGCGTGCACCACCAGTACTCCTCGAGCGTCTCGCCCTTCCACGCGAACACCGGCGTGCCCTTGGGGGTAGCGATGGTGCCGCCGGATTCGGGACGGCCCACCACCACGGCCGCGGCTGCATGGTCCTGGGTAGAGAAGATGTTGCACGAGACCCAGCGCACATCGGCGCCGAGTTCGACCAGGGTCTCGATGAGCACCGCGGTCTGAACCGTCATGTGCAGCGAGCCCATGATCTTGGAGCCCTTGAGGGGCTTCTCTTTGCCGTGGCGCTCGCGCAGCGACATGAGGCCGGGCATTTCCTGCTCGGCGAGACGCATCTCCTTGCGGCCAAAGTCGGCCAGGGAGAGATCCTTGACCTTGAAGGGCAGGCGCGCGGCGGCAACGTTCCTGTTGACAGAGAGGGTGGCGGTCATTTACTTAATGTCCTTTCGGTTTGGGAGTCTGGTGAGGCTGGGATTTGGTGGAAGATGAAGACGAACGAGAGATCGGGGCGACCTCGGGTCGGGCCGGGGTCACTGCGGTGGCGAGAAGAAGCGCGGGGCCCTTGGCGTCGGCCTCGGGCGCCAGGGGACGACAGCTCACCTGCTGCAGACCGCTTTCGACGAGGAGTTCGCGCAGTTCGTCGCGGGTGAAGCCCCGGGACGTCTGGCCCATTTCGATCCGGAACTGCTCGCGATCGTGGCGAAGCAGATCGACCACCACGGCGCGCCCACCGGGCTTGAGCACCCGCGACATCTCGTCGAGGGCGCGGCGAGTGTCCTTCAGGTAGCTGAGGGCGAGAACAACCAGGGTCGCATCGACCGAGGCATCGGCGAGAGGAAGGGCTTCGAGGCTGCCCGGACGAAGGTCGACGTTCTTGTCCGCGGAGGTCCGCTTCTTCGCGGCCTTGAGCATGGCGGTCGACTGGTCGATGCCGATCACCTTGGCCACATGGGGCGCGATGCGGGCGGTCAGAATGCCGGACCCGCAGCCGAGGTCGGCCACGGTCCAAGTGGACGGAATGAGACTCAAAAGAGCCGAGTCGTTGAAGGAATTTCCGTAGAGTTCGGAACGCAGGCGGTCCCACGTACCGGCGGCACCCGCGAAAAACGCCAGCGCCTCCTGAGGGCGTCGGGATTCGAGCTGATCCAGCCGAAGCTGGTCCTGCTTCGCCGTGGCCCACTCTTCGGTCTGGTCTTTGGCCACGTGCCAGAGCTTGCGGGCCACCGTCTCTTCGGGGGTCGGCATCCTGTAGATGCGGTTCGTGCCCTCGGCCCGGTTCTTGACCCAGCCTTGATCGGAAAGGACCTTCAGATGGCGGCTGACGGTGGACTGCGGAAGTTGAAGTGCGCTGACCAGATCCGCCACGCCCAACTCGCGGCGCTCGAGCAGACGAAGCAGACGGAGCCGCGTCGGATCCCCCAGGGACCCGAGGGCGCCCATGAGCGCGTCGAGCGGTTCGCTGATTGCTTCCATTCGTTAAGCCGGATGAAAGGATATAACACGC